>JAQSDT010000017.1 GCA_029946075.1 bacterium
GAACCGGAACAACGGACCCGGTCTCGTCGATAGCGACGAGATTGCCGAGAAGTTCCGTGAGCACGCCGAGCAGCTGAGCGGCAGCGATTTTTTCAAGGACGCGGAAAAAGCGGTGCTGGCGAAGGCCGGTGATGACGCCCAATGGATTACCGGCGCCGACTTCGACGACGACGACAAGTTTATCGATGTCGTGGCGAAGGGCACCGCCGTGCCGCTACCCCACAATCAGGACGAAGCCCAGCCGATGGTGGCGTTGCTACCATCCCGCAGGCTTTGGCTCACACTGGGTGACCTGAAGTGGATCGTACGAACACGCCCTACCGTCACGTCCTGCTCCCTGCAAAGAACGTCCGAACCCACCAAAATGTGGTGGACCTTCGAGGGGATTCCGCAGCATAACCAAGACCGAAAACAACCGAACGGCCATGACGCGGCTCGTTTCCTCGCGGTGAGCCAACAGATGGCCGATGTGGCCATGCCGCTTCTGAACAAGGCATATTGGTGGGCGTTCAAGAAAGCCGGTCATAACGCCGAGGGTATTTCCGAGCCTGAGAAGACGGTCCGCGTCTGTCTGTGCGACGTCAATACGAGGGAAATGGCGGCACTGCTGGACGCCTTTCTTCATCACCGCAGACCATCGCAGATTCGATCGAGCGAAGGCGACGCCAGAATGGCGATGGACGAATTCGACAATTTTGTTCGTGAGGTCGCTCAGCTTCGCAGGGGCCACCGGCCGGCCGAGAGCAGCATCGAGATATCGGACATTCTCCCGGGCGCTCGCGGCATCCTCTCGCGCCAGGTTGATCGAGAGAATCGGATTTTTCTTGCGGGCTTTGCCCGCCGGCTGGGCGCGCGCGTCAGCGCTTCCTTGTTGCCCGACGACCTCCGCGCAAGCACCCGGTCGGAATCCTATCTACGCGCCATTTCCGCGGCTCGGCCGTTGAGCGCAGCCATTGCCGAAGAACAGGCACGCCGTCTCGGCGGCGCTACGCCGCGTGAAAAGACCGTTCTGCCCGCCTGACCGGGGCGACCTCCTCCGCCGCCAAAAGACGTTTGGCTAAATTGCAATCTGAACGTGCGCCCCGTATAAATCCAGCGGGCCATTGCGCTGTCGCAAAAAAAAGACAATCAGCGCGACGTTGCGGGGGAAGAAATGTCGAACAAGGTAGTGGCGGACCACGAGACCATATTTGGTCCCGACCCGTTTCTGATGGATGACGAGGCGCAGATCCGCTATCGGGAAGCGATAATCAGACATTTGCTCGTCTTCCGTTCCAGCCGCTCAACGCATTCGTACGATCTCGACCTGCATAATCCCAATTCTGTCGACGGCTTCTTCGCAAGACCAGGCGCTCCGGCCAATCCACCTTCGCCCGACGTCATCGTCCGTTACGACGAAGCCCGCACCGCGCGAGCAGCGGTGCAGTCGAGGGATTTTGCCGTACTGAAGAACTTTACGATGGTGAGCGACAGTTCGCTTACCGAGCGGCGACGTATCCCCGATGGATACGCCTCCCACCCGGGTGCGATAAAGGAACTGGATGCCCGCCGCGAGGCGGCACAAGACGCAGAAAAAGGCGGCATCGCAACGTTCGACCGTCGCCTGCGCATTGCCGTGATCGGCTATCGCGTCAAGATCAGCACCATGCTCGACAAGGGCCAACTCGACGAAGAACTCTCCATATTCAGGCCGCCGGCAACGGCTTCGGATACCGAAAGGGAAACCGTCGCCAACCTGCCCGAAACGGGTTGGCTCGAACAACTCGGCCGGACCCGCTGCAGCGAAGCACGCTCCCTCGCGGATTGGAAAGAAGCGATATGCACGCATATTCGCCGCGCGTTCCAGCGCCGCTCGCACATCGTGATGCTGCCGGAATTCGCGCTTCCTCCGCTGGAGGGAACGGAAGAAAAGAACATCGAAGATGACGTCCTTTCGGTTTCGCAAGGGAACGAAACGCCGGACCATTTCCTCGTCGCCGGAACGCGGCATCAGGGATCGGTGAACCACGCGCTCGTTATCTCGAAGCGGGGCGGCGAGGTCAGTAAACCGTTCTGGCACCTCAAGGTTGCCTCAGCCCGCGGCATGGGAGAAAATATCCTCGGTCCGCGAGGCAAGAACTTTCCGAATTATACCGTGCAGTTCGATATTCCCGACCGCGGAACGTTCGTTGCGACGGTGATGGTGGCGATTTGCTACGATGCTTTCGACCCCACGACCTTTCTGAAGCTGTGTCGGCAGGGCGCGCTCACTTTCCAGAAGAACAAGAGTCAGCATCTCATCATTCTGGTTCCGTCCTTTAACAATTCACGGGATTTCGTCGCACTGTTGCGCGATCTGAGCTTCATCACCCGCAGCCTTGTCGTCTACGGAGACGGACTCAACGGCGATGCAAAACTCTTCTTTTGCGGAATTGCACTTTCGGATCTGTACGAAAAAAAGGCCGTCATGGAGCGGAAGCTGGCGGAATCCATCAAGGACCTTACGGGAAAGTACGCACGATATAGGGAGAGCCGTCGCGCCACGGCGCGCCGCAAGCAGCCTACCGCTGAACAGACTCGCGACGCAGCAGCCAAGATGCGTCACAAGCGAGACATTTCGAGCGTATTCAAGGAACAGCTCGATGCCCTTCGCGCCCGCGGCGCCCTGGACCATCTCGTGACCGTAGAACCGATCGCAGAATCAAAGCCGCAAAACCCGGCACTGATTGATGACGATCTGCTCTACTACAACATCGACATCAATCTTCTCAACGTGTTGAAGAATTTTCGCGAGGATTTCTTCCTGAACGATGATTTTCTTCCGCGCGCGTTGCAGCTCGACGAACTCGCTACCAACTAGACGCCCGAAATCGCGGCCAGATATCGCTGCACGGACATGTCGAACGCGACCTTGGCGTTCGCCGCGATGTTGCGGCCCCACCATGCGCCATAGATGCGATCGAACGCCAGCAGTTCGACGGCGGCCGCGATCCGGCGAACCGCCGGTGCGTTCAGCGGGATGTAGTTCGGAAAACTGTACATGAAGCTGACGGAACGGCGATCCATTGCCACCATCGCGACGTCGCCGGTGAGCAGGCAGCCCTTGCCGTCCGCACCGGCGCGCCAGTGCAGGACCGTCCCACCCGCAAAGTGCCCGCCGGTCCGCACCAGCAGGACGTCGTCGGAGATATGGTGACGATCGCCGGTCCACGGCACGATGGAAGGATGCGGCCGCGTGACGAAGGCGCGGTCGTCGCCATGCAGGTAGACCGGAATGCCGCCGAACGCTTCGCTCCAGTCGGCGACGGCGCCATAATAATGCGGATGTGACACGGCAATCGCCTTGAGGCCGCCGAGCGCGCGCACATAGTCGATACCGTCACGCGTCGCGAGCGGCACGCAATCCCACATCACGCAGCCATCGGCCTCGCGCACCAGCAGCGCACGCTGCCCGATCGCAAAGCCCGGTTCGACGCCGATGCCGGGAAGACCGAGATCGTCACGGCATGACAGCTTGTGACGGGATGCGAGTTCGTCGTGCGCAAGAAAGCGCTGGCCGTTCCAGTTCACATATTGCCGCTCGTCGTCGCAGACCGGACAGGCCGACGGCGCCGCGTCGCTGTCGGGAAACTGGGCGCCACACTGTTCGCAGGTCCACAGCGGCATGAGCGCTCCCTCAGCGGCCCGCCGAAATCGCGCTCGCGCAGGCGATGGCGCGCTCGAACAGCGCGCCGGTTTTATCCCGGTCGAGACAATCGGCGAGCGATGCCGGCGACATGGTCGGGTCGGCGCAGAAGATCCGCATGAAATCGGCGGCGAGCGCGACCTTGCGCAAAGGCGGCTGCTTTCGCCAATCGTCCGCGCCCAGATAGAGCAACGACGTTTCCTCCACGGCAGTTTCGGATGACGCCGCCGCCCGGCCGGCCGCCAGCAACACCAGCAGCACGCAAGCGGTCACGCCGGAACGCTGCAGGCAGCGGATCATTTCGCGGCCTCCGTCACCGGCGGCACGTCGAGCGCCGGATTGCGGTCGAAGAAATTGAACGGGCGCAATCTGAAGCCGTGCCACAGGCCCGGCATCACCGGCCAGTCCTCGGCGCGAGGCACGTGGCGGAAGCCGACCGTGTACCACATCACGAGATCGCGATCCTCGATCGGGCGCCTGGCCGCGACCCATTTCGGCAGACCATCGACGTCGGCGTTCTGGTTCGGATAGAGTCCCGCGGCATATTTTTCGTCCCGCGCGTAGGCTGACGCCCACAACGTATAGCCGCTGAAGCCGGCGCGAAGCTGGATAGGATCGTCCTTGGCCAGCAGCGACACGTCGGAATGGCCGGGCATCAGCTGATAGCTGGTGCGGTATCCCTGCCTGTTGGTCTTCCCGGCGCTTTCGATCCTGAACTGGGCCGCATTCAACGGCGTGGTGATGGGACCTTCGCCCGTGACCGGCTTCGTCTCAACCTGCCAGAGGCTCTTGCGCGGCCCCACGCCGTTCAGGCGCCGGACGCCGAAGCGATCCTCGACCAGGCGGTTGCCGGTGCCGTCGACGTCCATGTCGAGGCGGAAGGTCATGTAGTGATCGTGATTGACGGCGAGCAGCCGCTCGTCGACCAGCGTGCCGTACGACGTATCCTGCGCCGCGGAGGGATCACCGAGGTTGCGGCTCGCGACGCCCTTGGTGGCATCGATGCCGTAGGCACCGAGCTTGACGTCGATATTGCCTGATCGATCGAACACATAATCGACGAGGTAATCGTAATTGCCGACGACGGGCGCCATGCGCACCACGAGCTCGGTGTTCGGACGAACTTCAGCCGTATTGTTGATCACTTCGCTGTGGCGCCAGATCGGGTCTCCGGTCGGCCGCTCGAACACGCACACCGCCCCCCTGGAGACGACCGGCGCGCCCTTGGTGTCGGAAATCGTCAGATCGAGGAAATGCGCGCCGACGGGACAGTCCTCACCGGGCCGCAGTTCGGTCGACAGCACGCCAAAACCGTATTCGCCGATGTCCATATAGGCGCGGAATTGCCAGGTCTGCGATGGATCCATGTAGGGCACGAACATCTCGCTGGCCGACATCTGGTAGGCGATGTCGCGCCAGCTGCCGCGGTCATCGTAGCGGATCAGCGACAGCACCGTGCCGACGCGCGGCTCGAGGCGAACGTGGAACGACCAGTTGTCCCAGCGCACCTGCCCGCCCTCGACTTTCACGTTGGAGCCCTGCGGCGACGAAATCTCGACCGGCTTCGGCACCGGACGATATTTACCGGAATCGGCGTAGGCATGCGACGGCACGTTCGCGGGCGCCGGCACCACGCCGAGATCGGTCACCGACACCACCTGTTTCGCGCTGAGGTCCACCAGCGCGACCAGATTTTCGATCGGCTTGCCCCACAGATTGTTGCCGGCGCCCGTCGTGTCGACACAGGGCACGTTCAGCAGCCGATGCCCCCTCAGCGCGGGATCGAACACCGGACCTACGGTGAGCGGAAGGCACAGCACATATTTGAAATCGGTGATACCGCGTTTGGCCATTGCGGCGATCCAGCGCGGGTCCTGCTTCGGCAGTTCGCCTGCGGACATCAATTCATCGATGGTCAGCGCCGATTGCCGGTCGCCGATCTCGTTCCAGCTGGAGAGACTTTTCGCCGTGATGTCGATCCGCGCCTCAAACAGCCTGCCATCCTTCAGCAGCGTCGCCGTGGCGCGGCGCGCAAAGGACTGCCCTGCCCGCCAGGCGCGCACCTCGTCCTTGCCGTTCTCATCGAGCGCGATGAACACGACGCGAAAAGTGTCGTCGAATTTTTGGGCCGCGCGCAACACATCGACGGCAGCGCGGATCTCGTCCGCGGTCAACCCGTCCATCGGATGGATCGGCGACGCCAATGGCGCGATCCTCGTCTCCGCGCTCGAGGCCGGGCCGGACGCGAGAACGCCGATCACCGCGCCGGCAAAAACAAGGCCGCTCAGCCCCGATGCCTGCAATCTCCCGATCATGACAACCTCCGACATCCGAACCGTACCCGCGCCGTTTGACAAATGGCGGGGCAGCAAATTGCGGGCCAACTGCACCTCGCTTATGATCGCCATCATGAGGTTGATTGCAACCCGTCCGGCGCATTACAAATCACAATGTCCATCCAAAAGCGGCGGCCGGAAACACACATGACCTCACGTCACATCATGACCGCTTTTCCCCCCGCGGCCGACGGACTCGTCACCCTGGCGAACTGGCGGAAACATCCGTTCAGCGAATGGGGCTTTCGCAATGTGCGGGAATTGCTGCCGACGGCCAGCATCGCCCGCTCGCGGGAGCCGGCGCCGCTGACCAGCGCGCTGACCTGGCTGGAGGATATTTCGTTCGCCAACCCGCGCGGCGAGACCGTCGACCTCGGCGAAGCCCTGCGCACCAGCCATACCGACGGGATCGTCGTGCTGCACCGCGGGAAAATCGTCTCCGAATGGTACACACACGGCCTGACGCCGGATGCACCGCACCTGATCTTTTCGGTCAGCAAGTCGGTGGCGGGAACGCTGGGCGGCATTCTGGCCGACCGTGGTATCCTCGATCCGGACTCGCCCGTTACCCGCTACATCCCGGAGATGAAGGGATCGGTCTATGGCGACGGCTGCACCGTGCGCCATCTGCTCGACATGAGCGTCGGCATCCAATTCGACGAGGATTACATGGATCCTCACGGCGACGTGATGAACTATCGCCGCGCCACCGGCTGGGAGCAGCCGGACCCGAGCGTGCCGCCGACGCACCTGCGGCAATATCTCAGGACGTTGCGGCCGGACGGCACGCCGCACGGCCATACCTTCCACTACGTCTCGACCAATACCGACGTGCTGGGCTGGGTCTATGAGCGCGCCTGCGGCATGTCCTATGCGAAAATCCTCTCGCAGCATCTGTGGGCGCCGATGGGCGCCGAGCACGACGCCTACATCACCGTGGACTCACAAGGCGCCGCGCGCGTCGCCGGCGGCATCTGCGCGACGGTACGCGATCTCGCCCGCTTCGGCGAGATGATGCGCAATCACGGCGTCAGCAACGGCAAGCAGGTCGTGCCCGTCTGGTGGATCGACGACATCAGGCGCAACGGCAATGCCGACGCATGGCTGCGCGGCGACCTGACAAAGGTGTTTGCCAACGGAAACTACCGCAGCAAATGGTACACGATCGAGCACGGAGAGCCGCCATTCGCCGCGATCGGCATCCACGGCCAGTGGATCTACATCGATCCCGCCGGCGACACCGTCGTCGCCCGCGTCTCCTCGCAGCCGCTGCCGATGGACCTCGATCTCGACATGATGTGGCTGCGTGGCTATCGCGCAATCGCGGCGCGGCTGAACGGCAAGGACTGAGCGCACATCGGATTGCCGGCAAGCCGCTTGCCGCAACGCGCGGTCGTGCACCAAAAATTACGTGCGCCCAGCGCGAGTGGCATGCCCGCAACACCCGCTGGTAAAGTAGCTGCTCGGCACGCAAAATTCCCATTCGCGAATGAGCGTGCGCGCGTTGAGAAAGACAAAACCGCAGCCCTTGCGCTAAGAAAAAGCCAGGATAAGGCGGCGGTTGAGGCGATGATGAGTAGGTACGGCAGGCTGGGCATGTGGCGCGGGGCGCTGCTGGGCTCGGTGTCTCTGATAGCGATGATAAGCGCCTCGGATGCAGAAGCAGCCTGCCAGGGCCTGAACACATCGAGCGTGCTCTGCGACGCGGCCAATCCGGGCGGCGCAGGCGCTATCGTGTCATCGTACAACACCGACACGGCCGTGAACGTCAACGCCGGCGCCGGCATCACCGGCAGCATCACCCTTTTCGGCGGAGCCTCGTCCCTCACCTTCAACAACCACGACCCGGCTGGTATCAACAACGGCACGTACGAAGCTATCCAGCTTTATAACAACACGGTCGGCGGCACCGTTACCTATACGGGAACCGGCGATGTCGGCCCGAACGGATTGAGAATAACGGCCAGCGGCGCCGTCTCGGTCACGCAAAACACCGGCACCATCAACAGCGTTCAGGTCAGCACCGACGCTCCCGGCAATATCGATATCAATACGGTCGGCAGCCAGGCCCAGTTCATCTTTGCCCGCAAATTCTCGCCCGTCGGACAATCCGACATCACCATCACGACCGGCGACGTCTCGTCGGGTGATCCCAACCTGGAGAGCATCTACGTCCAGCTAGGTGTCAGCAATCCCGGCGGGCGCAATCTCAGCATCACGACCAACGGCAACATTACCGGTTCCATCAGCGCGTCCAGCCGGGGGACCGGCACCGTCGATCTCACGACGAATGCCGGTGTCACCGGCAACATCTTCCTGCAGGCCACCAACACGGCCGGCACCGGCGCCTTCATGGTCAATCTCAATCAGAACGTTACCGGAAGCGTGACGCTGCAGAACTCCGGCACGGGCACCGTCGCCATCCGCACCAAAAGCATCGCGGGCACA
Source organism: bacterium (assembly GCA_029946075.1). Lineage (GTDB taxonomy): Bacteria > Pseudomonadota > Alphaproteobacteria > Rhizobiales > Xanthobacteraceae > Bradyrhizobium. The sequence goes on from JAQSDT010000017.1 coordinate 8,449, forward strand.
TTCAGTTCCGGAGGAGGCAGTGGTACAAACAACAGCATCGTCGTGGACGGCACCATAACCCGTCCCGCGACGGCCGATACGTCCTATGGCGGCACACTTGCCAGCGTCGGTACCGGCATCAACGGCTACGCGACTTTCAACGGCGCCATTTCCGGCACGTTCGATGCCTCGGCTTCCCCGATCTCAACGTCAGGCACCGCCTATGGCCTGCGGGCCAGCTTGGGAAATATCAACAGCGTCAGCTCTGGCGTCCTTACCGCCAACGGACCGATCACAGTCACCGGAATGTCGCGGCCGGGCGATGCCGCGAATGTGACGGGAGTGAGGATATCGACTTCCGCCAACACCACAGGCGTATTCGATGTCAATCTGCATGGCGCGGTGTCGGCGACCTCGATCAGCAATACCGCTTCGACCGTATACGGCATTTTTGTCGATCCGCTCGGCCCCAGCGCGCTCCGGCTGACCGCCGATGGCGCCGTCTCCGCGTCGGCCAATGCCGCCGGCAGCACCTCCACCGGCATCTACATCAACGCATACGAATTTCTGCCCTACACGAGCCCCAACACCTACGTCATCCGGGCCAATGCTGATGTGACGGCGACGTCCGACGGCGCAGCCACAGGCATCTCCGTGAACCGGGGCATCGGCAACTCTCTTACACCGGGTGCCGGCGGTATCGACTTCATCAGCAAGGGAACGGTGACGGCGACCTCCACCAGCGCCGGAGCGATCGGCGTGCGCAGCGTTTTTGACCACGACACCACCAATGCGGCAACGCTCTCG
>JAQSDT010000018.1 GCA_029946075.1 bacterium
TCGACGATGGCGCATTCGATGGTCTTGATGGTGACCGGGTTGTCGTCGATGTTGAGTGTGCAGGACGCTTCGCACGGCGCCGGGCAGATGCGGCCGGTGAATTCCGGAAAGTTGTTGGTCGAGTGCAGGTTGCGCGAGGCCTCTTCCCAGTTGTTCTGGTAGACGAGGTCGTTGAAGTCGGGGATCTGGTTGTTGACCGGGCAGCCCGGCGTGCCCGGCGCTACCGAACCGGTGCCGTGGCAATAGGGGATGCCGCAATTCATGCAGCGCGCGGCCTGGTCGCGCGTATCCTTCTCGCTCAGGGGAATGACGAACTCTTTGTAGTTCTTCAAACGCTCTGCGACCGGTCCGTACTTGCGATCATGCCGCTCGATTTCGAGAAAACCTGTGATCTTGCCCATTAAACCTGATGCCCCTGCATCTTGCGTTCGAATCTGTCTGTTTTATCTCCGTCATTGCGAGGTGCGTAGCGACGAAGCAATCCATGTTGGGTGTGGCGCGATGGATTGCTTCGCTGCGCTCGCAATGACGGGCTCGTACGGTTACGCCCCGATCGCGATTTTCGGCTCGGCGTCGGCGTTTGCCTTCATTTCCTTCAGGGCGCGGCGGTATTCCACCGGCATCACCTTGCGGAATTTCGGCAGCCACGTCTTCCAGTTCGCGAGGATTTCGGCGGCCTTCTTCGAACCGGTCAGCTTGGCGTGACGCGTGATCAGGACGTGCAGCCGTTCGACATCCGACTCGAGCAGGTTCTGGAACACGTCGACCCGGCCATGCGCCTCGAGATCGCCGGTGTGGTGGTAGGTGTTCTGGTTGATCATCTCTTCCGAGAGCACCGGTTCCAGTTCGACCATCGCCATGTTGCAGAGCTTGGCGAAATCGCCGCTCTCGTCCAGCACATAGGCGATGCCGCCGGACATGCCGGCCGCGAAGTTGCGCCCGGTCTTGCCCAGCACCACGACGATGCCGCCGGTCATGTATTCGCAGCAATGATCGCCGGCGCCTTCGACGACCGCGATCGCGCCGGAGTTACGCACGGCGAAGCGTTCGCCGGCGATGCCGCGGAAATAGCACTCACCCTCGATCGCGCCGTACATCACCGTGTTGCCAACGATGATGGATTCTTCCGGCACGATGCCGGAGTTGCGCGGCGGCTTGACGATGATGCGGCCGCCGGAAAGGCCCTTGCCGACATAGTCGTTGCCTTCGCCTTCGAGCTCGAAGGTGACGCCGCGCGCCAGCCACGCGCCGAACGCCTGGCCCGCGGTGCCCTTCAGGCCGACCTGAATGGTGTCGTGCGGCAGACCGGCATGGCCGTAGATCCTGGCCACCGTGCCTGACAGCATCGCGCCGGCGGAGCGGTCGGTGTTGTTGATCTCCTCCTCGATCTTGACCGGCGCGCCGCGGTCGAGCGCGGCCTGCGCCTTCTCGATCAGGCGGCGATCCAGCACGGCTTCCAGATGATGGTTCTGGGACTCGGCGTGATAGATCTTCTGACCCTTCTGCTCGGGCTGACGCACGAACAGCTTGGAGAAGTCGAGACCCTTGGCCTTCCAGTGCGCCACCAGCGTCGACTGGTCGAGCATCTGGGTCTGGCCGACCATCTCGTCGAACTTCTTGTAGCCGAGCTGCGCCATGATCTCGCGGACTTCCTCGGCGACGAAGAAGAAGTAGTTGATGACGTGCTCGGGCTGGCCGGTGAAGCGCTTGCGCAGCACCGGGTCCTGGGTCGCGACGCCAACCGGGCAGGTGTTGAGATGGCACTTGCGCATCATGATGCAGCCGGCCGCGATCAGCGGCGCGGTGGCGAAGCCGAACTCGTCGGCGCCGAGCAGCGCGCCGATCACGACGTCGCGGCCGGTGCGGAAGCCGCCGTCGACCTGGACCACGATGCGGCTGCGCAGCCGCTCGCGCACCAGCGTCTGGTGGGTTTCGGCAAGGCCGATTTCCCACGGCGAGCCTGCGTGCTTGATCGAGGTGAGCGGGGACGCGCCGGTGCCGCCCTCGAAGCCTGCGATCGTCACGTGGTCGGCGCGCGCCTTGGCAACGCCCGCGGCCACCGTGCCGACGCCGATTTCGGACACCAGCTTGACCGAGACCTGACCGTCCGGGTTGACGTTCTTGAGGTCGTAGATCAGCTGCGCCAGATCCTCGATCGAATAGATATCGTGATGCGGCGGCGGCGAGATCAGGCCGACGCCCGGCGTCGAATGCCGCACGCGCGCGATCGTCGCGTCGACCTTGTGGCCGGGCAACTGGCCGCCTTCGCCGGGCTTGGCGCCCTGCGCCATCTTGATCTGCATCATGTCGGAGTTGACGAGATATTCCGTCGTCACGCCGAAACGGCCGGAGGCGACCTGCTTGATCGCCGAGCGCATGCTGTCGCCGTTCGGCAGCGGCTTGAAGCGATCGGATTCTTCGCCGCCTTCGCCGGTGTTGGACTTGCCGCCGATCCGGTTCATGGCGATCGCGAGCGTGGTGTGCGCCTCGCGCGAGATCGAGCCGAACGACATCGCGCCGGTGGCGAAACGCTTGACGATATCGGCCGCCGACTCGACCTGGTCGAGCTTCACCGGCTTGCGCTTCTCGTCCTCGGCGGTCTTGATCCGGAACAGGCCGCGCAGCGTCAGCAGCCGCTCGGACTGCTCGTTGAGGATTTTCGCGAACGCCTTGTAGCGATCCAGCGAATTGCCGCGCGCGGCGTGCTGCAGCAGCGACACCGAATCGGCGGTCCACGCATGGTCCTCGCCGCGGGTGCGGTAGGCATATTCGCCGCCGACATCGAGCGCGGTCTTGTAGACCTGCGCGTCGCCGAACGCGTCCGAATGACGGCGCGCGGTTTCCTCGGCGATTTCAGGCAGGCCGACGCCCTCGATGCGGGTGTGGGTGCCGGCAAAATACTTGGCGACGAAATCGGCCTTGAGCCCGACGGCGTCGAAGATCTGCGCACCGCAATAGGACTGGTAGGTCGAGATGCCCATCTTGGACATCACCTTCAAAAGGCCCTTGCCGATCGACTTGATGTAGCGCTTGACGATCTCGTAGTCGTCGAGCGCGCCCGGCAGGCGATCCTTCATCGCGATGATGGTTTCGAACGCCAGATACGGGTTGATCGCTTCGGCGCCGTAACCGGCGAGGCAGGCGAAATGATGCACTTCGCGCGGCTCGCCGGATTCGACGACGAGACCGACCGATGTGCGCAGTCCGGTGCGGATCAAATGGTGGTGCACGGCGGCGCAGGCCAGCAGCGAGGGGATCGGAATCCGGTCGGAGCCCGCCATGCGGTCGGACAGGATGATGATGTTGACGCCCTCGCGCACCGCGCCTTCGGCACGCGCGCAGAGTTCGTCGAGCACCTGTTCCATGCCCGCCGCGCCGAAGCCGGCGTGGAAGGTGGTATCGAGCGTGCGCGACTTGAAATGGGTGTCGGCGACGTCGGTGATCGAGCGGATCTTCTCGAGATCCGCATCGGTCAGGATCGGCTGACGCACTTCGAGCCGCTTGGTCGAGGCCATGCCCTGCAGGTCGAACAGGTTCGGCCGCGGCCCGATGATCGAGACGAGGCTCATCACGAGCTCCTCGCGGATCGGGTCGATCGGCGGGTTCGTCACCTGCGCGAAGTTCTGCTTGAAGTAGGTGAAGAGCTGCTTCGGCCGGTCCGACAGCGCCGAGATCGGCGTGTCGTTGCCCATCGAGCCCGCGGCTTCCTCGCCGGTGGCGGCCATCGGCGTCATCAGGATCGCGATGTCTTCCTGCGAATAGCCGAACGCCTGCTGCCGGTCGAGCAGCGGCAGATTGGAGCGGATGCCCTTGGTCTGCGCAGCCGGCAATTCTTCCAGAACCAGCTGCGTGCGATGCAGCCAGTCGCTGTAGGGGTGGCTCTTGGCCAGCGTCGCCTTGATCTCGTCGTCGGGAATGAGGCGTCCCTGTTCGAGGTCCACCAAAAGCATCTTGCCGGGCTGCAGCCGCCACTTGGTGACGATCTGGTCCTCGGGGATCTTGAGCACGCCCATTTCGGACGCCATCACGATGCGGTCGTCCTTGGTAACGAGATAGCGCGCCGGCCGCAGTCCGTTGCGGTCCAGCGTGGCGCCGATCTGGCGGCCGTCGGTGAAGGCGATCGCGGCGGGGCCGTCCCACGGCTCCATCAAGGCGGCGTGATATTCGTAGAAGGCGCGGCGCGTCTCATCCATCAGCGGATTGCCGGCCCACGCTTCCGGAATCATCATCATCACGGCGTGCGGCAGCGAGTAGCCGCCCTGCACCAGGAATTCGAGCGCGTTGTCGAAGCAGGCGGTGTCGCTCTGGCCCTCGTAGGAGATCGGCCACAGGCGGCTGATGTCCTTGCCGTAGAGCTCGGACCGCACGGAAGCCTGCCGCGCCGCCATCCAGTTGACGTTGCCGCGCAGCGTGTTGATTTCGCCGTTATGCGCGACGAAGCGATAGGGATGCGCCAGCGACCAGGTCGGGAAGGTGTTGGTCGAGAAGCGCTGATGCACCAGCGCCAGCGCGCTCTCGAAATCCGGCTCGTGCAGGTCGGGATAGTACTTGCCGAGCTGGTCGGCGAGGAACATGCCCTTGTAGATCACGGTGCGGCACGACATCGAGACCGGGTAATAGCCGGCCAGCCCGCGCTCGCGGCGCTGATAGATCGCCTGTGAGATCGACTTGCGCAGGATGTAGAGCCGGCGCTCGAAGTCGTCCTCGGTCTTCGCCGCGCCGTTACGGCCGATGAACACCTGCATGTGGTAGGGCTCGGTCGGCTTGACGGTTTCGCCGAGCGAGACGTTGTCGGACGGCACGTCGCGCCAGCCGAGCAGCTTCAGGCCTTCGCCCTTGATCTGTTCGGCGATGATGCTCTGGATCACCTTCCGCCACGCCGTTTCCTTCGGCATGAACAGCGCGCCGATGGCGTACTGGCCGGGCTCCGGCAGCTTGAAGCCGTTCTCGGCGGCCTTGCGCGCGAAGAAGGCGTGCGGGATCTGCACCAGGATGCCGGCGCCGTCGCCGGCGCGCGGATCGGCGCCGACCGCGCCGCGATGTTCGAGGTTGCAGAGAATGCTGATCGCGTCGGAGACGATCTGGTGGGACTTCTTGCCCTTGATGTTGGCGATGAAGCCGACGCCGCAGGAATCCTTCTCCATGCCGAGGTCGTACATGCCTTCGGCCGGCGGGCGCCACGTATGCTCGCGCGCGATGTCGGCCGGTTTCGAAGCCGCGGTCGCCGACAGTTCGCCTGCCACGATGTTTTCGCGCTCGAATTCCGACCCGCTCATCTCAGTCCTCTCAATCAGGCTAAAAGGCCTCACCGCACCGGCGCACCTTGGACGTTTGCGGCACCCACCGGGCCACCGCTCGTCCTCCGCGAGCCGCAATTTCCTAAATTCAGGCTTGGGCGTTCAACGTCCCTGAGGAACGGCCTTGCCTGCACTGCCCTGGAGCTCGTGGCGCCACGGTTTCGTTGCAATCCCTGTGCCGGGACCGCCCCGCAATTAAGACAGCGATACTGTCCTAACTCCGACCATGCCAAACTTTTGTCTATCACACAAGCGCGTGAGAGTCCTTGCCCGCATGCATATCCGCAGCCTGAGCGGGCGGGCGGACATGAATGGATTTTGCGGCAATCGCGCCCCGATCCGGCCCAAGCTCCGCCGGATTTCGCAGCGAAATTTGGGCCCGGGACGCCCGGCGAGAGAGCGGAATGCTCCGGCTGGCGACCTGGCGGGCAGGGCATACAGGAGCATCGGGTGATGAAGTTGTTCACGGGATCTTTGGCGGCAGGATCTTTGGCAGCAGGATCTTTAGCGGCAGGGCTGATCCTCCTTGCATCGGGCGCGCTGGCGCAGTCGCCCTATGCGACGGTGTCGGATATCGGCGGTCCCTATGCGGCGATGCCGCCGGGCCCGGAGCCCGTACCGGGCCCGCATTACGGCTATGGCCCGAGCCTGCTGCCGTCGACCGAGGTCTATGCGGTGCTGCGCGACAACGGGTTTTCGCCGCTCGGCATCCCCCGCCTGCGGGGGTTCGTCTACACGATCGCGGTGATCGATCGCGGCGGCGAGGACGGCAGGCTCGTCATCGACGCGCGCGACGGGCGTATCATTCGCTTCGTGCCGGCCTACAGGATGAGCGGCGTGTTCCATGAGGGACCGCGGGTGATGTACGGCGCGCCGCCGGCGCCGCTGCCGCCGGACCTCCGCTCCTCGGTGCACCCGCCGCGCGCCACCGGCAAGGTTGCGAGCCATAGCGTTGTCCCGGTGCCGAAGGCCAAGCCGCTCGCGGCGAGGGAACCGGCCAAGTCCGCTGCCGAGCCGGTCAAACAGGCCACGGCGCCTCAGCCGAAGCCTGCCGAGGTTCAGGCCGCCGCACCGCCGGCGGTGACCACGGGTTCGGCTTCCGCGAAGCCTGCTCCGCAGATCGCGCCGACGCAGGAGCTGCCGACGGCGCAGGGGCTGGAGTGAACTGGAGAGAGTGTCATTCCAGGGCACGCGAAGCGTGAACCCGGAATCTCGAACTTCCACAATGTGCAATTGCACATTGGGGTTCGATGCTTCGTATCGGCCCGTTACCCCATCTACGAGAACAAAAAACGCCCCGGTTGCCCGGGGCGTTTTCGCGTTCAGCCAATATCGACTGAAACGGGTCGCGTTACGCGGCGACCGAGGCGTCGACCACCTGCGGGGCTTTCGCGCCGGAGTTGATCGGAATGCTGCGGGGCTTCTTGGCCTCGGGAATCTCGCGGACGAGATCGACGTGGAGCAGGCCGTTCTCGAGCGAGGCGTTCTTCACCTGCACGAAATCGGCAAGCTGGAAGGCGCGCTCGAAGGCGCGGGCCGCGATGCCGCGGTAGAGCACTTCGGAATTGTTCGCGGCGTTCTCGTTGGCGGTCTTCTCGCCCTTGATCGTCAGCGTGTTTTCCTTGGCGACGATCGAAAGCTCGCCTTGCGAGAAGCCGGAAACCGCAACGCTGATGCGGTAGGCGTTCTCACCGGTGCGCTCGATATTGTAGGGGGGATAACCGGGGCTGCCGTCGGACGCTGCCTGGTCGAGCAGGTTGAAGAAGCGGTCGAAGCCGACGGTGGAACGATAGAACGGGGTGAGATCGTAGGTACGCATGGATAGTCCTCCATTGAGCGACTGTTTCGGGTAACCCGCCCGCCATCGGGCCGGGCTTTCGTCTTCGTGCAGCCTCAGCGTTTTCAGGGGTTCCGAAACACTGGTAGCGGCCTGCACAGAAATGATATGGGAGGGGGCAAACGGTGTTCAAGAGGGGCGAAAGACGCCTGTTTTTGACGCTTCCCGCCTTGATTTCCCGCCCTTCTCACCTATCCGGTTCCGGTCATGACGCTCGTCTCCATTCCCTCCAATCCGGTGCCGGAGGATGTCGTCTCGGGCACCATCAAGACGCCTGACGGCGCCGAACTCCGCTTTGCGCGCTGGGCCCCGCCGGCCGGCCGCAAGGGCACGGTCTGCGTCTTCACCGGGCGCAGCGAGCAGATCGAAAAATATTTCGAGACCGTGCGCGATTTGCGCGATCGCGGATTCGCGGTAGCTATGATCGACTGGCGCGGGCAGGGGCATTCGTCGCGCCGCCTGCGCGATCCGCGCAAGGGCTATGTCCGCGACTTCTCCGATTTCGAGGTCGACGTCGAAACCTTCGTGCAGCAGGTGGTGCTGCCGGATTGTCCGCCGCCCTATTTCGCGCTGGCGCATTCGATGGGCGGCGCGGTCATGCTGCGGATCGCCCATGCCGGCAAGCGCTGGTTCGACCGCATGGTACTGTCGGCGCCGATGATCGATTTGCCGGGCCGCACCACCTCGTTTCCCGCGCGCGCGCTGCTCAGGATCATGCGGTTCGCCGGCCAGGGCGGGCGTTACGTGCCCGGCGGCAGCGATGCGTTGACCGGCTCGGAATCCTTCATCAACAACCCCTTCACCAGCGATCCCGTGCGCTACGCGCGCAACGCCGCGATCCTGGAAGAAGACCCGACGCTCGGCATCGGCTCGCCGACGGTGGCCTGGGCCGACACCGCGTTTCGCGCCATGCACACGTTTCGCGAGGCGAGCTATCCGTCCGAAATCCGCCAGCCGATCCTGATGCTGGCCGCCAGCAACGACACCATCGTCTCGACCGCGGCGATCGAGGAGTTCGCCTATCATCTGCGCGCCGGCTCGCATCTGGTCATCGCCGGCGCCAGGCACGAGATCCTTCAGGAGCAGGACCGTTATCGTTCGCAGTTCTGGGCGGCGTTCGACGCCTTCGTGCCGGGCACGCCGCTGTTCAAATAGAGCGTTTTCGAGCGAAGTGGAAACCGGTTCGCGTAAAGAAAACGCGTCAAAACAAGAATCCAGAGCCCGGTTCTGATTCAATCAGAACCGAGAAGGCTCTGGTCGCCGTCAAAGCTTCGGCAGCCGCGCCACGATCCGGTCCGGAAAACGCTTCTCGACGAACAGCGTCCGGACTTCGGCGACGCTGAGGTAGCGCTCGTCGCCGTCGCCCTTGCCGAGGATCTTCAGCAGCACCGGCCATTCGCCCTTCATCAGCAGCGGGTAGTACCAGTGCGCGGCAGCGCCGGCGCGCTTCATGTTGGCGGCCATGAAGGTGTCGATCTCCTTTGCCGTCAGCCCGCGCTCGGTGCCTCCGTCCGGATTCCTGCACTCCTTGCCGAAGCCGGCCAGGCGCTCGATCTCGTCCTCATGGACGTGCGCGTCGACATCCAGGATGCGCGAGCCCGCGCCGTGTTTGTCGAGCGGCCCGTTGCGCAGTTCGTCCAGCACCGCGCCCGAGGTGGCACTCTTGATGACGCGCGCCGGCGACAGGCCGTTGGCGATGACGGCAACCATCCAGGTTTCGATCTGCACCATCTTCTGCTTCAGGCCGGTCTCGCCGCTCGCCATCGCAATCGTCCCCGACAGCTTCGGCAACGGCACGATGTGACCGCCGACATAGCCATTGACGACCAGCGCCCGCAGGAACGGGCAGGGATTGTCGGGCGAAACGGCAATCTGCGCGGGCGTGGGATCGTCTGGCATGGGTCAAATCCTCAGCGAATATGAAAAAGCGGTCCGTCCCACCGTCGACGGGCGATCGATCA
>JAQSDT010000019.1 GCA_029946075.1 bacterium
TTGTGCAGCCCGACCAGCTTGCTGAGGTCGGCAAGGCCGATGCCCTCGCGATGCCGCGCGACTTCCTCGAGGATCGAGAACGCGCGGCCGAGCGACTGTACGCCGCCGCGCTGGCGCTCCTCGGCCTCGTCGTCGATGTTGGGTTCCGTCGTCGCCACCAGCCGCGCGATCGAGACTTTGGCGACCGGCGCCTTGCGCGGGCTTGCCGGCTTGTCGCTGGTCTTCGGCTTGGTGCGCGATGTCACGGGAATCAGCTCTCCAGGGTGGGCGAGGCGAAGTCTATCAGGCCGCCTCTGCCCATCAACAGCGGGCACGCCGGCACGAGGCGCGATCCCGAGCATACCACAATAGCAATTGACGTACAGTATTATGAGAAATAGGTTCCGGGCGTTGCCGACCGCGCAGATGCAAGACGCGGGATCGCGCAATCCGGCCGCCAGGCTGCAGGGAGAGAGTGAAACGATGTCGCGTAATATGCTCAATGGCGCCCAGGTCATCGTCGACTATCTGATCCAGGAGAAGGTGCCGCAGGTGTTCGGCCTGTGCGGCCACGGCAACATCCAGTTCATCGATGCGTTGTACGAGCGCGCGGACGAGTTGAAGACCATCTCGGTGCATCACGAGAGCGTCGCCGGCTTCATGGCCGACGTCTATTATCGCGTGTCGGGGCGGCCGACCGCGACCTTCACCTCCTGCGGGCCCGGCTCGGCCAATCTGCCGATCTCGCTCGGCAATGCGTTTCTGGATTCCGTGCCGTTCCTCGCCGTCACCGGCAACGTGCCGACCAGCCAGTTCAACCGCGGCGCATTCCAGGAACTGTACCGGCACTATCAGGCGGACTTTCCGTCGACGGTGCGCTCCTACTGCAAGAAGGTGTTTCAGCCGACGCGCGGCGAGATGGTGCCGCTCGCGGTGCGGCAGGCGTGGAAGACGATGACATCCGGCCGTCCGGGCCCCGTCGTGCTCGACGTGCCCTTTGACGTCTTCATGGAATCGGCCGCCGAGGAGGCGCCGAACGCGCAGGCGTGGAACGGCTACATCTCCAGCCGTTGCGGCGCCGACCCCGATGGTGTGGTGAAGGCCGTCGATATGCTGCTCGGCGCCGACCGCCCCGCGATCATCGTCGGCCAGGGCGTGCGCTATGGCGGCGCGGCGGAGGAATTGAAGAAGCTCGCCGAGCGGCTGCAGATTCCGGTCGCGGCTTCCGCCAGCGGCCTCGGCGCGCTCGATTGCAACCATCCGCTGGCGCTGGGTCTCGTCGCGCGCGCCGGGCATTATCAGGCCAACCACGCGACGCGGCAGGCCGACGTGCTGCTGGCGATGGGCATGCGGTTCGACGACCGCACCTCGAGTTCGTGGATCCCCGGTTACTCCTTCACCATCCCGCCGACCCGGTTGATCCATGTCGATATCGATCCCGAGGAAATCGGCCGCAACTATCCCGTCGCGCTCGGCCTGATGGCCGACGTGCGCACCTTCCTGCGGCAGGTTCATGCCGAACTCGATCGCCGCGCAGACCTGTCGAAGAAAGCCGATGCGCGCCAGAAATGGCTGGCGCAGATCGATACTTACCGCAAGGAGTGGGACAAGTTCGTCGCGCCGGGTTTCTCCGATGACACCACGCCGATCAATCCGCAGCGCGCCGCGCTCGAAATCGACAAGGCGCTGCCGGAAAATGCGATCCTCGTCAGCGACATCGGCGTGCATCACAACTGGCTGCTCGGCTTCTGCAAACCGCGCCGTCCGGATTCGCTGATCGGTTCGATGGGCTTTGGCCCGATGGGCTTTGGCGTCGCCGGCGTGATGGGCGCGAAATTCGCAGCGCCCGACCGTCCCTGCGTGTCCGTGTGCGGCGACGGCGCCTTCTTCATGCACGCCAACGTGCTGGGCACGGCCGTGGAATACAATCTGCCGGTGGTCTGGGTGGTCTGGAACAATTACGCCTATGCTTCGATCCGCGGCTTGCAGCGCGGCTTTCTCGGCGGCCGTGAACTCGCCACCGACTTCCACAATCCCAATACCGGCGAACGCTACAATCCGGATTTCGCCGCGATGGCGCGCTCCTGCGGTGTCGAGGGCGTGCGCGTCGATCGCGCCGGCGATCTCGGCGAGGCCATCCGCAAGGGCATCGCGGCCAACAAGCCATATCTGATCGACGTCGATATCGCCGCCGACATCAACCCGGTCGGCGCCGGCGTTTGGGAACTGCCCGGGCTCGGCCAGAGCAAGGCCGGTATCGGCACCCGCTATCAGCCCGCCTGACTAATCCAAAGGAAGTCGCATGTTGCTTGCAGGCAAGAAGGTTGTCGTCGTCGGTGGTTCTTCCGGGATCGGTCTGGCGACCGCGGAAATGGCAAAGCACGAAGGCGCCGATGTCATCGTGGCATCCCGCAACGTCGAGAGGCTCGACAAGGTCGCCGAGAAGCTGAACGCCATCGCAATTCCGACCGACGTCACCAGCGACGACAGCGTGGCCAAACTGTTCCGCAGCTGCGGCCCGGTCGATCACGTCGTGGTCACGGCGGCGCAGCTGCGCACCGGCCCGTTCAGGACGGTGGCGATCGAGGACGTTCGCGCCACCATGGAAGGCAAGTTCTGGGGCGCCTGGCGCGTGGCGCAGCAGGCGGAAATCCGCCCCGGCGGTTCGCTGACGCTGGTGTCCGGCTTTCTCAGCGTTCGACCGCGGCCGAATTCGGCGATCGTTAGCGCCGCCAATGGCGCGCTGGAATCGCTGGCCCGCGCGCTCGCGCTCGAACTGGCGCCGGTGCGCGTCAACGCGGTTTCACCGGGTGTGATCGACACGCCGATCCGCGCCGCGATGCCGGAAGCCGCACGGCTCGACATGCTGGCGAAGACCGCCGCGGCATTGCCGGTCGGCCGCGTCGGCCTCGGCGACGACATCGCGCGGCAAATTCTCAGCTTCATGGCGAACGGCTTTGCCACCGGATCGATCGTCTATATCGACGGCGGCGCACTGGTGATCTGACGGCGGAGGGGGCGATCATGGCTTCGGAGAATAACGGCGCGTTCATCCGCAATATCGCCGAAGTGCCGTGGCGCGAATTTCCCAATCATTTCGGCGGCGCGCTGTCGAAGCCGCTGGTGATGCCGGAAACCGCGGGCTCGCACCACATCGACTACCGGATATCCATGTACCAGCCGATGGCCCATGTCGCGCGCCATCACCACAAGGTACAGGAGCAGATCTACCATGTGCTCGAAGGCGAGGGGCTGATGGAGATCGCCGGCAAGAACCACGTCGTGCGCAAGCACGACTTCATCTTCCTGCCGCCCGGCGTCGAGCATGCGATCTCGAATTCCGGGCTGGTTGACCTCGTGTTCCTCGTGATCACCTCGCCGGTGACCGACGATGAGAAGCCGGTCTAGGTTTCTTCTCCCTCGCCCCGCTCTTGCGGGGAGAGGGTCGGGGTGAGGGGCTCTCTCCGCGATGATGCTGTATCGATGGACCTGTACCCCCTCACCCGGATCGCAAGGGCGATCCGACCTCTCCCCGCAAGCGGGGCGAGGTTAGGAAGAGCAGCGCACTAGGCCTTCGCCGAGCCCAGCAGCATTACGCCGCCGATCAGCACCGCGCAGCCCGCGAGCCGCCATGCCGTGACGCGCTCGCCGAGAATCAGCATGCCGAACAGCGCGCCCACCATCATCGACATTTCGCGCGCGGGCGCGACCAGGCTGAGCGGTGCGCCCATCTCGATCGCGGTCAGCACGAGGATGTACGACAACGGCGACAGTGCGCCGACGCCGAAGGCCAATAGCCAATAGCCCTTCATCTTCTCGCGCGCGCGCGGCAGGTTCGACAGCACGACCGGCAGCATGATGAAAAACCGGAACAGATTGGTGACCCAGTCGAGCACGACCGGGTGAATACCGAGGATCTTGACGCCGTACCCGTCGACGACCGTATAGCCCGCGATCAGCGAGCCGGTGGCGGTGCCCCAGCGCACGCCGTCGAGGCCGCGGGGCTGCCGGAAGGCCGAGAGGTTGCCTTGCGTGGTGATGAAGCCGATCCCGGCGACGACGGCGATGAGGCCGAAGATGCCCTGCAGCGTCGGCGTCTCCTGCAGCAGCAGGAACGCGCCGATCGACGACAGCAGCGGCCCGGTGCCGCGCGCGATCGGATAGACCACCGAAAGGTCGGCGACCTGATAGCCGCGTTGCAGGCACAGGCTGTAGGCGAGGTGAATGGCGGCGCTGAGCAGCAGGCAGGCCAGCATCGTCCAACTCCAGGTCAGATTGCCGTAGATCACGAGCCAGATCATCCACGGCAGATAGACGAGGCAGGCAAACAGATTATAGGCGAAGACGAAGGTGGGCCCGGCATCGGCGGCGCGCTTGGAAAGCAGGTTCCAGGTGGCGTGGATGAAGGCGGCGAGGACGACGAGGGACAGTGAGAGCAGCGACATGAGATCTCCGTGCCATCAGGCGCGAAAGGGATCTCGACATCTCCTCCTCTGGGCTTTTGTCCCTCGGGTGCAGCCGCGTGCTACCGCAGTTTCCGCAACGCTCGGACCGGCGACGGCCCCCCGGCCATCCGGAACCCTAGTTGCCACTCAGTCGATCGCCCCGATATCGTCTTCGAATCGGTCGCGGTCAATCCGGAATGTGATGCTGCAGGCGCGTTGCGCCCGCGAATGATTATGCCGCCAAATCCTGCAGCAGCAGCGACGAGCCGCGGATCAGCACCTTGCGCCCCATCGCCGTGATGACAGGCGTCTCATGCACGACGACGAGACCGAGCGCGACGAGGCTGTCGATGACGTAACGGCTGAGGCGCGGCAGCGGCGATGCCGGCGTGCGCAGCGCGCGCAATGCCTCCCACTGGGACGGCGTCAGGTCGAAGTCGAATTCGTCGTTCATGGTGCCTCGGCATTCTTGCAAGTCGTAGCCACAATTCTTGTGGCGCCTCATAACGAGCGCACGTGAAATTCGTGCGACCGCAACGAGTCAGGATTTCGACAAGCGACGATGTGCTGTCACATCATCGTGTCATTTGAATCGATCGATGGTTCGAATCACGCGGGCAATGGGCCGGAAACAAAACGCTGGCGCAAGACGCGTGAGTACGGGCGTCAAAAAGGACTGCCCAATGACCGCCACGGGTAGGAGGAAGTCGTTAAGCAAAGGTTAACGCCGGCGTGCGTGGGAATACGGGGGAAGACCTTCTTCCCACCCCTCATGGTGAGGAGGCGCGCAGCGCCGTCTCGAACCATGTGGCCCGGCTGGTGCCATTCATCCTTCGAGACGGCGCTGATGCGCCTCCTCAGAATGAGGTCTGTCACTGATGGCGGGCACGCTGCGCTTTGCCCACCCTGCAAGACTACCCGCGCCGCACGCTCGATCCGCCATCCACCGGCAACGTCACGCCGGTGATAAAGCCTGCCTCGTCCGACGCCAGGAACAGCGCGGCGTTGGCGACGTCCCAGCCGGTACCCATTTTCTGCCGCAGCGGCACCTTGCTGTCGCGTTCGGCCTCGACCTCGGCGCGGCTCTTCTTGAACTCGCGGGCGCGGGTGTCGACGGCCATCGGCGTGTTCATCAGGCCGGGCAGGATGACGTTGGCGCGGATGCCGTATTGCGCGTTCTGGTAGGCAAGCTGTTCGGTGAAAGCGATCATCGCCGATTTGGTCGCCTTGTAGGCGACGTAGGGATAGGTGGTGATCGCGGCCATCGAGGAGATGTTGATGATCGAGCCGCTCTTCTGCGCCCGCATGATCGGGATCACGTGCTTGGCGGCGAGCACGCAGCTTTTCAGGTTGATTGCGACGCAGCGGTCGAACGCTTCCTCGGTGATATCGAGCAGTTCGGCGTCGCCGCCGGACAGGCTGACGCCGACATTGTTGTGCAGGATGTCGATACGGCCCCAGCGCGTCTGTGCATCCGTGACCATCGCCTTCAGGTCGGCATTTTGGGTGACGTCGGCCTTGAACGCCGCCGCGGTGCCCCCTTTTGCCGCGATCATGTCGGCGGTCTCCTGCGCCGATGCCAGATTGTGATCGACGCACAGTACCCTGGCGCCTTCGCGCGCGAAGGTCAGCGCGGTGGCGCGGCCGTTGCCGATGCCTTCGCCAGGGCTCTGTCCGGCGCCGACGACGATGGCGACACGATCTTTCAGGCGCATCTCATTCCACTCCCGGGATCGGGTACTGTTGCAGTACCTCTTTGTAATAGGGCTCGTTGTCCATCTTCATGGTCGCGAGCACGCGAACCACGGCGCAATAGAACGCAATCGTCAGCACGAGGTCGACCATCAGCTCGTCGGAGAGCTCCTTCTTGATCTCGGCGAAGGTCGCGTCCGACATCGCAAGATCCCGCACCATCTCGCGGGCGCCGCGCAGGATCGCCTTTGCCAGCGGCTCGAGGTTCGAGGGCTTGCCCTCGGTTTCCGCCATCAGCGCCACGATGTCGTCGTCGGTGACACCGAATTCCTTGCCGATCTTCACATGGTGGGTGAATTCGTATTCGGATTTCTCCAGCCAGCCGACCTGCAGAATCGCAAGTTCGCGCAGGCGCGGATCGAGCTTGCTCTTGAAGCGGATATAGCCGCCCATGCCGCTGAAGGCGCGCGCCATGTCGGGCGAGTTCACCAAGAGCTTGTGCAGATTGGTGTTGCGCTTGAGCATGTCGCGATACTCAGGCGCGACCTGATCGGCTTCGAGATAGGGCAGGCGGGCCATTATTGTGTCCTTCTTCCCGGGATTGGCTGCAGCGCGCTAGCCGTACAGCGATTTGTGTTCGCTTTCATAATTGGCGTAGGAATCCTTGATGCTGGCCATGTTGAGCAGCATGGTCGCGACCTTCCTGTTGTCGGACGCGAACACAGTGGTGCGCATCCACGCGCTTTCGGTGCGGCGGCTGCCGCTCAGCGCCACCACCGCGCGCTCGGTGAAATAGTCCTCGCCGGCGAATAGCGGCCCGTCGATCACGCGGATTTCCTGATCGGCGAACAATCCGACGGCGGGCCCGCGGATCGGCAATCTGTCCTCGCGCGCGCGGTATTGAAACAGCACGCTCAGCATTTCCATCGGGATGATGGCGCGGCCCCAGGGATTGAGCTCCTGCGAATAATACGCCGAGGGCTCGGTGATCACCTTCAGCTTCTCCGCCAGCGAGAACGGATAGAGGTCGCCCATGTTCTGGTCGAAATCCATTCGCACTTTTTGGCGCGCCGTCTTCATACCGACCTTGAGATCGGCGAGGATGACGGGATCGGCCAGCGGCTTTAACTCACCGAGCCGCTTGTGCAGCGCCGTCTCGGTGCCGTCGCCGTCGATCGAGGCGGTGCCGCGCAAAATCTCCGTGCCGTCGCGCCTCGTCACGCCGATGGCGCAGACGGTCTGGCCCGGCTTCGGCTTTTCGATCGAAGCCTGCACCTCCTCGCCCTCGAAAACCGGGTTGCGGTAATGCGCGGAGATGCAGCCGGCCCCGAACCAGGCCCGGCTGCCCCAGATCCGCTCGCACAGCGGCGCGAACTGGCTGAAATGGGTCGGGCCTTCGATGGTGCCGCCCTGAAATCCCAGCTTCTGCGCGGTGGCATCGTCGTGGATCGATGCGTGGGAGTCGTAGGTCTGCGCATGCAGCATCTGCCTGGGGCTGCGCCACGGGCCGACAAGCAGATTATCGCTTTCGAGCAATTCGGTCGTGAATGCCGCTGAATCCATCCCTGATCTCTCCCTTTGTGCGCCAGCGTTTCAAAGAAGCCGGGCGCCCGCAAGAGGCGGCGATCATCCAGAACCGGCCGAGATATGCCCTGCCGCCATGTATTCAGGCTGGGCACGCATAGCAAAACCGGTGCATTCTGTTCACAATTGGACCGGCTCAAAATTGCCGGCAGAGCAAAAGCGCGACGGGGAGCGGATCATGGCGTTGATGGACGTGGGGCTGGACGACAAGTACCGCCTCGATGCGAAGCGGATATTCCTCTCCGGTACGCAGGCGCTGGTCCGGTTGCCCATGCTGCAGCGCGAACGCGACCGCGCGCAGGGCCTCAATACCGCGGGCTTTATCTCGGGCTATCGCGGTTCGCCGCTCGGTATGTACGACCACGCGCTGTGGCGCGCGAAAAGCTTCCTCAAGCAGCACGACATCGAATTCGCGCCCGGCCTCAACGAGGATCTGGCGGCGACCGCGGTGTGGGGCAGCCAGCAGGTCGGCATGTTTCCCGGCGCAAAAGTCGATGGCGTGTTCGGCATCTGGTACGGCAAGGGCCCCGGCGTTGACCGCTCGGTCGACGCGCTCAAGCATGCCAATTCGGCCGGCACTTCGAAAAACGGCGGCGTGATCGCGCTCGCCGGCGACGACCATGGCTGCCAGTCCTCGACGCTGGCGCATCAGAGCGAGCAGGTGTTCGCTGCGGCATTGATGCCCGTCGTCAATCCGGCGACGCTGCAGGATTATCTCGACCTCGGCATTTTGGGTTTCGCGCTGTCGCGCTATTCGAGCTGCTGGGTCGGCTTCAAGGCGATCTCGGAGACGGTGGAAAGCTCGGCCTCGATCGTCAGCGACCCCGACCGCATCAAGATCATCATGCCCGAGGATTTCGAGATGCCGCCCGGCGGGCTCTCGATCCGCTGGCCGGATGCGCCGATGGATCAGGAGCGCCGCCTGCACGGCCCGAAGATGCAGGCGGTCGCAGCCTTCACCCGCGCCAACCGCTTCGACCGCATCGTGCTCGACTCGAAGCCGGCGCGGCTCGGCATCATGGCGACCGGCAAGGCCTATCTCGATCTGCGGCAGGCGCTGGCTGATCTCGGGATCACCGACGCCGAAGCCCAGGCGCTGGGCTTGCGCATCTACAAGGTCGCGCTGACCTGGCCGCTGGAGGAGACCGGCGCGCGGGCGTTTGCGGAAGGCCTGCAGGACGTGCTCGTCGTCGAGGAGAAGCGCGGTTTCATCGAGGATCAGCTGCTTCGCATCCTCTATAATGTCGATGCCTCGAAGCGGCCCTCGGTAGTCGGCAAGCGCGACGAGAGCGGCGCACCGCTGCTACCGAGCGAGGGCGAGTTGACGCCGACCATGGTGGCCGCCGCCGTCGTCGCACGCCTGCGCAAGGTCGGTCATCGCAGCCCGC
>JAQSDT010000020.1 GCA_029946075.1 bacterium
TCACCATTTCGCACTCGCAAACTCATCAATGTGAAGTGAGGCGCGAAGATCGGCGGTTTGCTCGGCTTTAGGGGGCTCAAGCGGGATCCCCGTTGCGTCGGCGATCCTCGTAATCCCGTCAAAGCCAGCAATAACCGCGGCAGCGTCAATCATAGCTTCAACTCCGACTGCTTTGATAAGCGCTGCACGCGTCAGAATAAGAGATCCTGCTTCGGCAGAAATTGCGGCGTCGGCGAACGCAACATACTCGGTCGCATGCGGAACGCCGATATTTGTCTTTCCATCCATGATGCCGGAAAAGTCATACTGCTCGTTGTCATGTTGACCGCTCGCACGGAGCAGGGCTGCATGGCTGGTCGTTCAATAAACACATTGATTGAGGGCGGCGACACGCGCCGCAAGCATCTCGATCTGGGCGTGGGTGATCTTCCGGTATTCGCGAGAAAAGTCGCGCATCGCTGGTGCTGGCAGGTACATGGTTTCAAACAAGTCCCACCAGTGGATCATGGAGTCGGGAACCAGACTGAGCGCGCGATGCACATTGCCCCCGCCGCGCTCGCGCGGTCCGGGGTAGTCGCGATAAAGATCTGGATCCTCCGCAGTCCGATCTTCTGGCGCCAGAGTTGACATCCAGGCCAGGCCAGGTCTGCTCCCTCGCGGCCGATGGCGGGAAGGATCTCCCGGCTTCGCTATCGGAAGTGTGCGCGCCGGCAGACCGGCGGCGCGATGGAACGTGTCAGTCGCAACGACGACAGAAACGACTGACAACAATTCGACATAGTGCTCTTCTGAAAGGCCCGCAGAGATCAACGATCGATACCAGCCTTGTCCAAGGCGGCCCGAGTCGGTTCGAACACGATGAATGGCCTCGATGGCAGCAAGCGGCAGGTCGACGGTCTTGTCATGCTCGCCGAACGCCATGGCCGCGGAAGCCGCCTGCTTTCGCGCAAGGCAAAGTTTACAATGAACGGCCTCCCGTGTCTCCGCAGCGATGGCGACACGCTCGGCACCCGTCCACCAGGTCCCTGCCTCACCGACCCGCTGCCAGGCAACATCCAGACTTTTAGATAAGTCGGATCGAATTCTAGATTCCATGCTGACATTCATCATTGGAGTTCTTGGGTTAGCTCATAGCTTGCCTTGTCCAGTCACCCGGTGGCCAACCTTCGTTTCTCATAGATACCGATCAGCGCAAGGATGTCCGCTGGTTCAGCCCTGCCAATTGGGCCTGAGCTATAGGTCGAGGAGATTACTTTGCTATCCTGTCCGACGATAAACTCCGCCGGTTGAACAAAATTGCGGTTTGGCTCCCACCAGGCGCCGATCGAGTCGGCCATTTCTCGAGTGAAGCCCCAAGCTAAAGGAAAGGTCAAAGACAGTGTTGCGGCGAGCTCACGGGTCTTGTCCTCGGCGTCGACGCTCGCCGCCACGACGCTGGCGCCCAAGGCTTTCAGCTCCTCAAGCTTGCTTTGCAGGCCGACCAACTGCCGGCGACAGAAGGGTCACCAATGCCCGCGATAAAAGAGAGCAATGCGGTACCGACCTTCGAGGTCCTGTGGAAACCGGAGCGACTTGTTACCAACGAGGGACAAAGCGAGGTCGGGGAACAAAACACCGGCGTTGAGTTGATGCGGCATGACAACCTCCTCGGGATCAATGTCCGAATGACGTTTATGGTTTCATTATATCTCGACAGCAGTCCGCGACCAGTAAAAGCTATCCAGTCCTTTATACGGGCCACCGATTGCCTCGTTTTTTGTCAAACTGTCCGGAGAGAACGATGGAAGCGCCGAACTGTAGAGGCCAAGCAGCAAGGGCGTCACGGCCATCATCCCTTCCGGCATCGGTGTGAAGTCGGTCGCCGCCATCGCCTGCATCGTCGAGTTCTTTCAGTTGCTTCCAACTACTCCAACGGGAATGTTGGGCGTCAATCCTTCGGGGATTGGAAACGTTTCGAAGGTAGTTGAAAGGGAATACATCGCCTCTTGTGTCACTTGGGACGCGGGTCGCGCAAATGCGCATCGGCAGCGACCAGCTTGCCTCGTCGTTGCAGCTTCACCGCGGCGATTAGCATGAGCGCCGCGTTGCGCACTTCTTCCTGGAGCGGCTTGTCGTCGTCGAGATCATCGTGGCTGGTCGCATAGGGCTTGTAATAGCCGATATAGCGGTCGATCTCGGCGGCATGGCCGGCGCCGATCAAGCCCAGGTCGCCTAGCCAATCCGTCAAAATGCGCCGAAGAACTTCCGTTCCTGCGGTGTCTCCGTGCACGACGACGGAGAAGGCGCGGCCCGCGAGGTGGCGCGGATAATCCCAGCCTTTGAGCTCGATCTCCTTGGCGAGTTTGGGGTCCTTGCCTTGCGTCGTGGTCGGATCAGGGTTGCCGCCGTCGGCGCAGACCAACCGGTCGATCATCGACTTCAGGCCGCTCGGCGCCTGGTACCAGTTGACCGGCGTCACGATCATCACGCCGTGCGCCGCCACCCACATCGGGTAGATCTCGGCCATCCAGTCGTTGACCTGGCCCATCGCATGGTTGGGATAGCAGGAACAAGGCCAATGGCAGAGCGGCATGGCAGTCGCGACGCAGGATTTGCATGGCAGGATCTGGCGGCCGTATTCCGAGGTGAGGCGGCTGAGGTCGAGCACCTCCGCGTCGAAGCCGCGTTCGCGTTCGACGGCACGCCTGGCGATCTCGACCAAGCGGAAGGTCTTGGACATCTCGCCCGGACAGGTCTGATCGCTACGCGACGAACCGTTGATCAGCAGGATGCGCGATTTGGACGCTGCAGACTTCTGCTGACGTGCTGCGCGGTCGACGGCCTGGCGCGCCGCCGACCAGTCGATCGAGAGATCATAGCCTGGGTCAGCAAATCGCTGACCGGCCGGCTTGGTGCGTGGCGCCTTGCGGTAGTCGTGATAGCCGTCCCACGCGGTAGCGATGATCTTGTCGATCTCAGGCTGAAGCGCGTTGAAGGCAGGATCGAAGAAGCGTTCGTGGACGCGGCGGGTGAACTCGGCTCTGGTGAGGGCCACGCTCGGCATGCCCTTGCGTATCTTGATCTTCGACATGCCTGAATCCTCCAAGGTAAGCCAAGCAATACTTTATCCGGGGCGACGGGCGCCGAGAGCGGATCTGCATGCATCTGCTCTAGGCGCCGTAGTCCGATGGCGGCCGATTCGGGCGCAGCGCCTTCAGCACGAAATGGTCAAGCGAGACTGGGCCAGGGCCGGCGATGCCCAGCCAGGCGAACATCACCAAGTAGGAGATCTCCTCGAAGCCGAGCAGGGTTTGCAGCGAGTCAACGTCGCTCCATTTGGCGGACGCGACCGCCACAAGCATGACGATCATCATCGGGACCGAAATGAACCGGGTCAGCAAGCCGAGCAGCAGCAGTAGGCCGCCGACAAATTCCATACCCGAGACGAAGGGCGTCAGGATCTCTGGCGCGGGAATTCCCCACTGGCGAAAATTCTCGATCATCTGCGGCAGGAAATGCAGCTTCTGCCAACCGGTCCACAGGAATACCCAGCCGACGACGATCCGGACAGCCAGTGGTCCAGCCCAGGAAAAATAGCCGGCGACGACCCGAGACCAGTCGTAGAGGATCGAGGTCAGTAGGTTCATGGTTGCACCTTGCGAGTTGATGTTTGTAGTCATTCCGAGCGTGGCGCGATGCGCGTCAATGAGACGGATCGGTAGATGTAGCGGGCGTCAGTATTGAAACGAACCGACCATTCCTACCTCAACCCAGCCTCGTAACAAGCTGGCGGCGCGCGCCGCTGCCTGCTCTTTCCCGACATGCCCTACAAGGCATTCGCAGAGTTCTGGAAAGGGCTGACCCTGGATCAAGGCCTGAAGCATCTCGCTCTCGTCGCGCTCCAGCGAACGGAAATGCGACATTAGCTCCGGCCGCCAGATCGCCCAGGTGACGGGCTCGAGCGTGCGCTCGATTTCCAGGTCGCCGCACGGGACCTCTTCGCGGCGCTGCCAGGCCGACGCCACATTATGGACAAACGACTGCAAGCTCAGCGACGACAGCGGCGTGAAGGAAAGTGTTTCCCAAGCATCTGGCGCGAGCGCGATCAGGGCATCGGCAGAGATCGGCGCGACGTCCGGCGCGTCGAACGCCTCGCTCAGCGCCCACTCGAAGCGGGCCATCTCGGCCACGGCAGCCGCGCGGTTGTAGGGAGCGGTGCTCGCGGCAAAATCGGCGAGGTGTCTGCCGAACCATCGTACCGAGGGAGCGCGCGATGGGTGGGCGGCGATGTAGGCACGCGCCAGGTGATCAAAATCGGCCGGACCGCACATCGCCATCACGCCGGGGTAATCGTTGGTCAGAACCTCGATCAGGCGCAGTGCGTAACCGTCGCGGTAGACGTCGAGCAGGGTGCCGCGTTTGGCTTTCCTAGTGTCGCGCACTGAGGCTGCGAAGTCGCTGCCGTTGGCCAGCAGATAGTCCTGGAAGGTCCGCTGCAGATCGTCGAGTGATCGGGCGTTTGCGCGGTTCACGCGGCGGCCTTGCGTTCGGCTCCGGTCGTCTTCCGATCTGCCGCCTGGCCGGCGATGCGGCGGGCGACATCGAGCTCGGCCAGCAGTTCCTCGTAAGGCGGGATGTCAGCGTCGCGCTCGATCATGGTCGGCACGCCGGGGAACATCTTCACCGCCTCGGTGTAGAGCTCCCAGACGCCGGGCACGATCGGATGGTCATGCGTGTCAATGATGTGGCTGCCCTTGTGGGTGTGGCCGGCGAGATGGAACTGGCGCACGCGGTCCCTCGGCATGCCGCGCAGGAAGTCGATGGCGTCGAATTCATGGTTGAAGGCGCTGACGTAGACGTTGTTAACGTCGAGGAGGATCTCGCAGTCGGCGCGCCGGGTAAGCTCGGCGATGAATTCCCATTCGCTCAGTTCCGAGGTGACATAGGTGACGTAGCTCGACACGTTCTCGAGGACGAGCTTGCGGCCGAGCCGGTCCTGGACGCGCATTACGCGCTCGGCGACATGGTCGAGCGCCTCCTCGGTATAGGGCAGCGGGAGCAGGTCGTGCATATTGATGCCGCGCAGGCCGGTGAAGCAGAGATGATCGGAGACCCACATCGGCTGCACGCGATCGGTCAGCGTCTTCAGCTCGTCGAGGTAGCCCATGTCGAGTGGATCGATTGAGCCGATCGACATCGACACGCCATGCAGCGCCATTGGATAGTCGCGGCGGACACGGTCGAGCCAATGGAGCGCATTGCCGCCGGCCACCATGTAGTTTTCCGACAGCGCCTCGAACCAGCTCACCCGACCGGGGCTGGCAGCAATCTCTTCGTAGTGCTCGTGGCGCAATCCCAAACCGAAATCGACGTTATTGCTAGTCATGGGAGAAAGCCCAATCCCAGGAAGAAGCGGGTGTCCGGGATCTCACCGGACACCCGCAAATAGTCGCGAGCGGATGGAAAGGTCTAGAGAACCTTGCCGCCGGCAGCGGTGCAGGCCGCGGCGTCCTTGGCCTCACTGAAGCCCTGGCCCTTGCAGGCATTCTGGCCCTTGCCGGGGGATGCCGTGCCGCCTTTGCAGGCGCTCTGGCCTTTGCAGGCGTTCGCCGCACCGCATTTGACGCCGTCGGCGTAGGCGGCGGTGGCGAAGGTGCTGGCGGCAAAGATCGCAGCGGCGGTCGTGATCAGCGTACGCTTGTTCATGAAATCCTCCTAAATGTACGAGCATTGGGCTCGCTTTAGGTTATTCGTCGTGACTGGATTGAACGTTACGCGAAGAAGGAACTCTTTTTTCTGTTGGCCCCAACCTGCCAAGTTCCGCTGTTCATCACGTTCTCGTGACGTAAGGAAGCGGCAGCTGATATCGCGATCCGACCGCTTTAAGGCCTTGGTAGCCCGGCGACCGCGCCGTCATTTGCAGTGCACGCAGGAAATTGGCGCCAAGAGTATGGTTCCAGTACCAGCCAAGGCTATCGGTTACAGGAGTTCAGGCATTTTGGGCCTGAACAACGGCATCGTGCTGACTGGCAGCGATGATGGCGTGTAATGATTCCCCCTTCGCGCCCGAATATATGAAAGACCGACCTCGTTGACTGACCCGATCGATCTCTCCGCACTGATGCGTTCGGCACGGCAAGGGGACGACGTGGCCTATCGACGCCTTCTCGGCCATGTTTCCGCTTGGCTAAGGAGCGTCGTCCGGCGGGGCCTGACATCTGCAGGGCGGGGCACGGCGGACAGCGAGGACATTGTTCAGGAGACTTTGCTGGCCATGCATCTGAAACGCAATACCTGGGACGAGGCGCAGTCGCTCGAGCCTTGGTTGCGCGCCATAGCCCGCCACAAGCTGACCGATCACCTGCGCCGCCGCGGGTTCCACGATCATGTCGACATCGACGACTATACCAACTCCCCGGAGGCAGCAGTTGATGTGGACGCCACTGTAACAATGGACTCCCGCCGGCTGCTGGCAAGTTTGCACGCGCGCCAGCGTCAGATCGTTGAAGAAATTTCCCTGGAGGGGCGGCGCGCAGCCGACGTAGCGGCGCGTTTGGGCATGAGCGAAGGCGCCGTTCGCGTTTCTCTTCACCGTGCCCTCAAGACGCTTGCTGCCTTGTATCAAAGAGATCGTACATGAAGACTGAAAACCTGATCGAAGCGCTAGTTGCCGACCGCACCACTGGCCGGAAATCGATCCCAAGAGCTCTCGCCACAGCGCTTGCGCTCGGAGGCCTAGTATCGCTTGCACTTTTCTTCGTCGATCTCGATGTACCGGAGAACATTGCGCAAGATATGGCAACCTGGCGTTTCGATCTTACTACCTGGCGATTCGATCTTAAGGTCGGCATGGTTCTCCTGGCACTGGTGCTTGCATTCCGCCTCTGCATGGAAATGTCACGTCCGGTCACGTCCAGCCGTCCGGTCCGGCGTCTGCTGCCACTGGCGGCATTGGCCGCGATTGCAGTCGCAGTCGAACTCACGGCCGTCCCAAGTGCCTCCTGGGGAACTCGGCTGGTGGGGACCAACGCGCTGATCTGCCTGGCGGCAATTCCAATGCTGGCGATGGCTCCTCTCGCGGCGGTGCTCTTGATGCTGCGCTCCGGGGCGCCTGCGTCGCCCGCCCTCGCAGGGGCCGCGGCCGGCCTCCTGGCCGCGGCCACCGGCGCGACGCTCTATGCCTTTCACTGCTTCGACGATTCGCCCCTGTTCGTGGCGACCTGGTATGTGCTGGCCACCATCCCCGTGGTTGCCTTGGGTGCGCTCGCCGGCCGCCGGCTGTTGCGTTGGTGACAGGTACCGTCCGGACACGCGCGCGGCATGTCGCTTCGGTCAGCGGCTGGACGTTCAAAGATTTTCTGTAACGATTCGACTCCGCGAAGCGAATGTCCTTACAGGAACCGCAACGCGACGCGGTCGGAACATTGCGAGGACGAACGATGATTTCCAGGCGCTTACTTATCCATGCCGCGATCGCCGGCATCGGCACGATGGCGATTCTACCGGCACAGGCCTTTCAGGCGCGCCCCTTCGATGCCAAGGCATTTGAAGCCGCCCAGGCGGCCGGAAAGCCGATTCTGGTCGAGATCAGCGCGCCCTGGTGTCCGACCTGCAAGGCGCAGAAGCCGATTCTCTCCGAACTCGCCACCAAGCCCAAGTTCAAGGAACTCGTTGCCTTCGAGATCGACTTCGATAGCCAGAAGGAGCTCCTGCGCAAGTTCGGCGTGAACATGCAGAGCACGCTCATCACCTTCAAGGGATCGAAGGAGATGGGCCGCTCGACGGGCGACACGAATGCTGCGTCGATAGAGTCCCTCATCGACAAGTCTATCTAGGCAACAACCGTGATCTCGACGCTCGGCCTGGCGTTTCTCGCGGGCCTGCTCTCGACGCTGTCGCCATGCGTGCTGCCTCTGATCCCGCTGGTTCTGGGAGCCGCGTTGACCGAGCACAAGCTCGGTCCCGCTGCACTGGCGGCAGGCCTCGCGATTTCCTTCACGACTGTCGGCCTGTTTGTCGCAACCATCGGCTTTGCCATCGGACTGGATGCAGGCATCTTCCGGAATACTGCGGCAGTCCTGATGATTGGCATTGGGGTGGTGCTTTCGGTCCCTCGTTTCCAGGCCGGTCTCGCCGTGGCGGCGGGCCCGATTGGGAATTGGGCGGACAGTCGCTTTGGCGGTGCGGCCCGTCCGGGCCTTGCCGGGCAATTTTCCGTCGGATTACTGCTTGGCATAGTATGGGCGCCCTGCGTGGGCCCCACCTTGGGTGCGGCGTCGGTCCTGGCCGCTAAGGGGCAGAACCTCGGCGAAGTAGCCGTTACCATGGCCGTCTTCGGCGTCGGGGCCGCCTTGCCGCTGTTGCTGCTCGGAATCCTGTCGCGCGAAACCATGCT
Source organism: bacterium (assembly GCA_029946075.1). Lineage (GTDB taxonomy): Bacteria > Pseudomonadota > Alphaproteobacteria > Rhizobiales > Xanthobacteraceae > Bradyrhizobium. The sequence continues at coordinate 8,375 of JAQSDT010000020.1, forward strand.
GCGGATTCGGGGGAGGTTGATGGCTACCGGACACGGTGCGAAGATCGTCCTCGGGGCAATACTGATTGTGATCGGCGTGCTGATCCTGTCCGGCCTGGACAAAAAGGTCGAGGCCTTTGCGGTCGACCGGTCGCCGGCTTGGCTGACGTCCCTGACGACTCGCTTCTAGAGGCGGTCGCCGGAGATGCTTCTTCCTTCTCCTGTGAACCGCGGGTCTCCTTTGCGGCACCGTGCGGCCGAGCGGCGGGCGGGAATGCCGGGGGAAAGGGCGGCCACAGTGCCGACTGAACCACAGCTTCCGACGACCGGCCTGGCACGCTGACGATTGTGGCCGTTGCTCCTGACCCTGCCCGCCGCCGGCTTCGGCGGGCTGGAGCGCTGGCTTGCGCCGGCGAAGAGGCTGTGGCCCCACTGGGCGGCTCACGATGAGGGGGCGACCCGTTCGATAGACCATGTGCCCTGGGGGCGACTGCTCGCCGCCTACCTCGTGCGAGATGAGGTCAACCTCTTCCGCTATGGGCACGTCTCGCCCGCGGATCGCCAGACGCTCAAGCGTTTCATCGGCTACTTGGTCGACACTCCGATCACAGAATGCCGCCGGGCCGAGCAGTTCTCCTATTGGGTCGATCTCTACAATACCCTGATCGCCGCCGACCAGCACGATCTCCATCGCGCCCGCTGGTGCCGGCGGCACGGG
>JAQSDT010000021.1:0-1808 GCA_029946075.1 bacterium
CAACGACCGCATGCAGGTCGCCGCCGACGACGCGACCTGGGACGATTGCGCGCTCCACATCTACTCGACCGTGGTCAGCCGTGCCGGCCCGGAGCGCGGCATCCTCGATGCCGGTTCGAAAACGCTGACCTCGGATCCCGGCGGCGGGCTCGACGGCTACGGGCTGATCCTGGAACATCCCGAGGCGAAGATTGCGCGCTTTGCGGAGGAGCACGGTTTCCTCGATCTCGCGCGCAGCAACACGCGGCCTGTGGTCGGCGATGTCGTGCGGATCGTGCCGAACCACGTCTGCGTCGTCGTCAACATGCTCGACGAAGTCGTGATGGTGCGCGGCGAGGAGATTTTGGGCGTCCTGCCGGTGGCGGCACGCGGGAAGCTGAGATAGCCCTTCCTTGTAGGATGGGTGGAGCGCAGCGATACCCATCATCTCACGCCTTGGCACGACGGCGATGGGTTTCGCTTCGCTCTACCCATCCTACGATTTGAGCCACTTCAGCGCACCCTTACCCGCTGCGACACCTGTCGCGAATGATGCCTGCAAGAGATAACCGCCGGTCGGCCCTTCCCAATCCAGCATTTCACCGGCCGCGAACACGCCTGGCATTCGGCGCAGCATGAAATCGGCATCAAGTTCGTTAAAGGCGATGCCGCCCGCCGTCGAGATCGCGCGCGCGATCGGCGCGACGCCGTTGAGATGCACAGGCACAGCCTGAATTAAACGAGCAAGATCCGCGGGAGGAAGCGAGGCCGGCGTCAGCCCCGACACCTTCGCGCTTTCCTGCACGAGACCGATGGCGACGGGCGAGAGATTGACTGCCTTGCGCAGGAAATTCGAGAAGGATTGCTTTCCGCGTGCGGCCGACAATTTCGCGGTCAGTTGTCCGATTTCGGCATCGGGACGAAGATTGACGGTGAGCCTGGCCTGACCATCGCGCAGAATAGTCCCGCGCAACTCGGCCGACAGCGCGTAGATCGCACCGCCTTCGATGCCGGCGCGGGTGATGATGGCCTCGCCACGAACCCTGTGCTCACCAGACGTCAGCGCTACGCCCTTGAGCGGCTGGCCTTCGAACCGTTCACGGAAGATATCGGACCACGCAACGGTGAAGCCGGAATTTGCGGAGCGCAGCTTTGAAATCACGATCCCCTTGGCGTCGAGGATTTCCGCCCACGCTCCATCAGAGCCGAGGCGCGGCCAGCTCGCGCCGCCGAGTGCAAGGATCGTCGCGTCGGCGTCGATCTCGGCAGTCCCGTCCGATGCTTGAAATTGAAGGTCGCCGCTCCCGCTCCAGCCGATCCAGCGATGGCGCAGGACGAGCTTGACTCCCATGCCGTCCAGCCGGCGCAGCCACGCCCGCAGCAAGGGCGAGGCCTTCATGGCTTTCGGAAACACGCGCCCGCTGGAGCCGACAAAGGTCTCCTGTCCGAGCGCTTCACTCCAGTCGCGCAGGTCCTGCGGCGGGAACTCGTCGATCGCGGCTTTCAGGTTTGGCGCCGCCTCACGGTAGCGCGCGAGGAAACCGGGCAATGGTTCGCTGTGCGTGAGGTTCAGCCCACCGCGTCCGGCCATCAGGAATTTGCGGCCGGCGGACGGCATCGCGTCGTAGACGGTGACATCAGCGCCACCCTGCGCGAGCACCTCGGCCGCAATCAGGCCGGCGGGACCGGCGCCGATGACGGCGGCGCTTTTGGAAGGAGAAACCATGGCGTGAGTGTAGGCCGGATTCGTTCGCGGCAAAAATCTTCGTCATGCCCGGGCTTGACCCGGGCATCCACGCCTGACCTTAGCGAGTGACAAGAACGTGGAT
>JAQSDT010000021.1:1818-9056 GCA_029946075.1 bacterium
TCAAGCCCGGCCATGACGACGGAGGGGTCGTGCGGTTACAGCTTGATCCCGACCCGCGCTGCGGCTTGAGCAACGTATTTCTGCGTCTGCTCGAACGCGCCTTGCAACGCTCTGGCCTTGGATACATCGCTGATCTCGGCAAAATGCGCCGCCACGGCATCCGGGGTCCAGTCGGACTGGGCGAGATTGACGCCTTCGGTCTCGATGATCTTGATCACCGCGAACGAACCGGCGCCGGCGCCCATGATGGTGCGGGTCGGGGCGTCCTCGCTGAGCAGGAATTCGACCGCCGGCGTGATCGCCTCGGGGCGCATCAGGGCCAGCGCCTGCGGCGGCAGCAGTTCTTCGGTCATGCGGGTCGCGGCCGTCGGCGAGATGGTGTTGACGCGGATGTTGTTCTTGCGGCCCTCCTCGGCCAGCACGTTCATCAGGCCGACCATGCCGGCTTTCGCCGCGCCGTAGTTGGCCTGGCCGAAATTGCCGTACAGGCCCGACGACGAGGTGGTGACGACGATGCGGCCGTAATTGCGCTCGCGCATGCCGGCCCACACCGCCTTGCAGCAATAGAAAGTGCCGGTGAGATGCACGTCCAGCACTTTGGCGAAATCGGCGACTTCCATCTTGGTGAACGACTTGTCGCGCAGGATGCCGGCATTGGCGCAGAGCAGATCGACGCTGCCCCACTCCCTGGTCGCGCGCTCGACCATCGCAGTGACCTGCTCGAAGTTCGAGACATCCGCGCCGTCGGCCATCGCAGTGCCGCCCGCCCTGCGGATTTCCTCGACGACGGTCTCGGCCGGCGATAGCGAGCCGCCGGTGCCGTCGCGCGCGCCGCCGAAATCGTTGACCACGACCTTGGCGCCGCGGCTCGCCAGCCCCAGCGCATGCGCCCGTCCAAGACCATTTCCCGCGCCGGTAACGATGGCGACGCGTCCGTCAAACCTGATTGCCATGAGTGGATTCCCGGAAGTTGGTTTCTCTCGTCATGCCCAGCGTTGTGCCGGACATCCACGTATTCTTGGCTGCTGCATAGCAAGACGTGGATGGCCGGGACAACTGCTTTTGAAGACGCGCTTCGCGCTTTTGCCCGGCCGGAGGAGGAACTAGTCGAAATAGATCAGCCCGATCCAGTCGGCGATCAGCGCCGGCTTGTCCTCGCCCTCGATTTCGACGGTGACATTGGTGCGCGATTGCAGTTCTTTCGGCTTGCGCAGCCTGGCCTCCATCAGCGTAAAGCGGCCGCGGACGCGGGAGCCGGCGCGGACGGGCGACAGAAAGCGGAGCTTGTCGAACCCGTAGTTCACCCCCATCGCCGTGCCCTCGATGACCGGCATCACCTCGTAGGACATGATGCTCATCAACGACATCGTGAGAAAGCCGTGCGCAATCGTGTTGCCGAACGCGGTTTCCTTCTTCGCCCGTTCCGGGTCGACATGGATGAACTGGTGGTCCTCGATCACGTCGGCATAGACGTTGATCCGGCTCTGGTCGATCAGGTGCCAGGACGACACGCCGATCTCCTTGCCGACCATGGCCTGATAGGCCTCAAACGAGACCGGCGGCTTCTTCCAGAGTTCATTCATCGATCAATTCTCCAACCCGGTCGTCCGCACCTTCTGCAGATCCGGGAATTCTTCCTCACGATACTCCGATCCGCGGAGCGAATCCGTGCGGTTATCGTCATGCTCGAGCCGGCGCAGTTGCACGCGGCGGATTTTGCCCGAGATCGTCTTCGGCAGCTCCGTAACCAGCTCGATCTTGCGGATGCGCTTGAAGGGCGCAAGGCGCGTGTGCAAATGCCTGAAAATCGACAGCGCGGTTTCCGGCGAACGCTCGACGCCGGCAACGAGCAGCACGTAGGCCTTCGGAATGGCGAGCCGGATCGGATCGGGGCTCGGCACGACGGCGGCCTCGGCAACCGATTCATGTTCGAGCAACACGCTCTCGAGTTCGAACGGGCTGATACGATAGTCGGACGATTTGAACACGTCGTCGGAGCGGCCGACGAAGGTGAGATAGCCTTCGTCGTCGGCGAACACGACGTCGCCGCTGCGATAGAGGTCGCCATCTGCGCCTGACAGCTTGCCGTCGTCGCCCTGATAGCCCTGCATCAGGCCGGCGGGCCTGTCCGCACCGAGCAGCAGCGTCACCTCACCTTCCTTGGTTATTTGGCCGTCATTGTCGGTGATCTGCACGCGATAACCCGGCAGCGGTCGGCCCATCGAACCGATCTTGACCTTCTGGCCCGGCGAATTCCCGGCGAGCGCGGTGGTTTCGGTCTGGCCATAGCCGTCGCGGATGGTGAGGCCCCATGCGGCCTTCACCTGGTCGATCACTTCGGGATTGAGCGGCTCGCCCGCCCCGCAGACCTCGCGCAGGCTGACCTTGAAATCGGCCAGCCGCTCCTGAATGAACAGCCGCCATACCGTCGGCGGCGCGCACAGCGTGGTGACGCCGCAGCGCCCGACGATCGCGAGCAGCGCCTTGGCGTCGAAGCGCGGCTGGTTGACCACGAACACGGCGGCCCCCGCATTCCACGGCGCGAAGAAGCAGCTCCAGGCGTGCTTGGCCCAGCCCGGCGAGGAAATATTCAGATGCACGTCGCCCGGCTGCAGGCCGAGCCAGAACATCGTCGACAGCGCGCCGACGGGATAGCTGCGCTGGCTGTGCCGCACCAGTTTTGGTTTTGCGGTCGTGCCCGAGGTGAAATAGAGCAGCATCGGGTCGTCGGCATGGGTCGCGCCATCGGGCTTGAAATCGTCGGGCGCGCTCGCCGACTGTTCGAACGGCAACCAGCCGTCATGCGCCGAGGTGGCGCCGACCACGATGCGAACGAGGTTGCCGCCGCCGAGACCGGCAAATTTCGCGACCTGGTCCTGCGAGGCGACGACCACCCTCGCCTTGCCGCGATCGAGACGATCGCGAAGCTCGTCGGGCGTCAGCAACGTGGTGGCGGGAATCACGACCACGCCGAGCTTCATCGCCGCCAGCATGGTCTCCCACAGCGGCACGACATTGCCGAGCAGCAGCAGCAAATGGTCGCCGCGCTTCAGTCCCTGCGCGCGCAGATAATTCGCGACCTGGTTGGAGCGTTGCGACAGCGCCGAGAACGAGAGTTTGGTTTCCTTGTGGCCGGCATCGACGATCCACAGCGCGGTGCGCTCCCGGCTCTCGGGATTGCGCGCCAGCTCGGCGTCGAACCAGTCCAGCGCCCAGTTGAACGGAACCGGATCGGGCCAGCGAAAGCCCTTCACGGCCGCATCGTAGTCGGTGCGGTGCTTGAGCAGAAAGGCGCGCGCTTCCTGAAAACTCGTCATCAGGCCTCCGTTATTTAGCGAGGCTCCGAACGTGCTGGATAATGCCGGAAAAATCCACCCCGCCGTGGCCGGCGGCGTCGAACGCCTTGTAGATCTCCTGCGCGTGCTTGCCGAGCGGCGTTGCGGCCCCAGCGGCATTCGCCGCGTCCTGTGCCAAGGTCAGGTCCTTGACCATGAGATTGGACGCAAAGCCGGGCTTGTAGCCGTTGTTGGCGGGCGACGCCGGAACCGGCCCCGGAACCGGGCAATAGGAGGTCAGCGCCCAGCACTGGCCCGACGAGGTCGAGGAAACATCGAACAGCGCCTGATGCGACAGGCCGAGCTTTTCGGCCAGTGCAAAGGCCTCGCCGACCGCGATCATGGAAATGCCGAGGATCATGTTGTTGCAGATCTTGGCCGCCTGCCCCGCGCCGGCGCCGCCGCAATGGACGATCTTCTTGCCCATGTTTTCCAGTACCGGCCTCGCCGCCGCGAACGCCTTGTCCTCGCCGCCGCACATGAAGGTCAGCGTCGCGCCCTTGGCGCCGCCGGTTCCGCCGGACACCGGCGCATCGACCGAGAGGATGCCGGCCCTGGCGGCCAGCGCATGCGCCTGCTTGGCGCTTTCGACGTCGATGGTCGAGCAGTCGATGATCAGCGTGCCCTTGGCCATCACGGGCACGACCTCACTCCACACCGACAGCACGTGCTTGCCGGCCGGCAGCATGGTGACGACGACATCGGCGCCCTTGACCGCTGCGACCGAGGTCTCGGCGATGGCAGCGCCATCGGCCTTCGCCTGATCGCGCGAGGCCGCGACGAGGTCGAACGCGGTGACCTTGTGGCCGGCCTTGACCAGATTGGCGGCCATCGGGCCACCCATGTTGCCGAGGCCAATGAATGCGATATGTGCCATCTCGTATCCTCCGCTAGAGCTTCTTGTGTTTGTTCAGGTGAATTTCAGTTCGTCGGCGCCGATCCCGGCGAAGTAAGGCGCGACCATTTCCGGTGACACGTCCTCGATGCGCGGCGGCGACCATTTTGGATTGCGGTCCTTGTCGATCACGGCGGCGCGTACGCCCTCGCGAAAATCGTCGCTGGCGAAGACTTCGAGCGCGGCGCGATATTCGCGCACCAGACATTCTTCCAGCGTCGCCGTCTTGCGCGCCAGCCGGAGCAATTTCAGCGCCACCACCATGCCGCGCGGTGATTTTTCGCCAAGCGTCCTTAGCGTCGCCAGCGCGAAGTCGGAGCCGTCGCGCTTCAGCGCGTCAACGATGTCTTCCATACGGTCATGGGCGAACAGCGCGTCCACTTTCGCCTGCGTCGCCGCAACCGGTCCCGCCGTCTCGCCGGTCGAAAAGCCGTCGATCAGTTTTGCAACGTCGGCCGGCGTCGTGCCGGGACGCAGCCTGGTCAGCGCCTCACGCAAGGCCGGCAGCCTCGATGCCGATACCACGGTGTCGGCGAATTTGGCGTGGATCGCGTCCGGACCATTCATGGTCTGGCCGGTCAATCCAAAATACGTCCCGATCTCGCCCGGTGAACGCGACAGAAGGTAAGTGCCGCCCACATCAGGAAAGAAGCCGAGGCCGACTTCGGGCATCGCCAGCTTCGTCTTCTCCGTCACCACGCGGTGGCTGGCGTGCGCCGACAGGCCGACGCCGCCGCCCATCACGATGCCGTCCATGAGGGCGATATAGGGCTTTGGAAATTTCTTGATCCGCGCGTTGAGGATGTATTCGTCGCGCCACAGGATCTTGCCGAGATCGCCCCTGACCTTCGAGTTCTCCCAGAGCGCGCGGATATCGCCGCCGGCGCAGAGGCCGCGCTCGCCGGCGCCTTCCAGCACGATCACGGCGACAGCGGGATCGGCCTCGAAGGCGTCGAGCGCCTTGTCGATGTCGTGAAACATCTCCAGCGTGACGGCATTGATCGCCTTCGGCCGGTTCAGGCGGATAATGCCCGCCGAACCTTCCTTGCGTGCGATCAGGTCGCCTTCTGCAACAGCCGCGTCCGTCATCGCACGCCCTCGATCAGTTTTCGCGAGACGATCAGCCGCATGATTTCGTTGGTCCCTTCCAGGATCTGGTGCACGCGCAAATCGCGCACGATCTTTTCGATGCCGTATTCGCTAAGGTACCCGTAGCCGCCATGCAGCTGCAGCGCCTGGTTGGCGACCTCGAAGCCGACGTCGGTGCCGAAACGCTTGGCCATCGCGCACAGCATGGTGGCGTCGGCATCCTTGCGGTCGAGCGCGGCTGCGGCGCGCCAGACGAACGTCCGCGCCGCCTCGAGTTCGGTCGCCATGTCGGCCAGACGAAACTGCAGCGCCTGGAATTCGTCGAGACGTTTGCCGAAGGCTTTTCGTTCTTTCATGTAGCTCAGCGACTTGTCGAGCGCGCTCTGCGCCCCGCCGAGCGAACACGCCGCGATATTGATGCGACCACCGTCGAGCCCGGCCATTGCGATCTTGAAGCCGATGCCTTCTTCGCCAAGTCTGTTTTCGACCGGCACGCGGGCGTTCTCGAAGATGACCGCGCGGGTCGGCTGCGCGTTCCAGCCCATCTTGCGCTCGTTGGCGCCGAAGGAGACGCCCGGCGTCTTGCCGTCGATGACCAGCGTGGATACGCCGCCGGGGCCATCGCCACCGGTGCGCACCATCGCCACCAGCAGGTCGGTGCCGCCGGCGCCCGAAATGAACTGCTTCTGGCCATTGAGGACGTAATGGTCGCCCTCTTTCACCGCGCGGGTCCGCAACGCCGCGGCGTCGGAGCCTGCGCCCGGCTCGGTCAGGCAATAGCTCGCCAGAAACTCCATGGTGCAGAGTTTCGGCAGCCATTTGCGGCGCTGGGTGTCGTTGCCATAGGCATCGATCATCCAGGACGCCATGTTGTGGATCGAGATGAACGACGACACGGTCGGACAGCCGGTCGCGAGCGCCTCGAAAATCAGCGCGGCGTCGAAACGGGTCATCGCCGACCCGCCGACGTCGTCCCTGATGTAGATGCCGCCCATCCCGAGCGCGGCCGCTTCGCGCATCACGTCGACGGGGAAATGCTTTTCCTCGTCCCAGCGCAGCGCGTGCGGCGCGATCTTCTCGTTGGCAAATTCGCGCGCCATGTCGCGAACCGCCAGCTGGTCCTCGTTGAGTGCGAACTGCATTACTGGCTGCTCACTCCTGTCGTCATTGTGAGGAGCGAAGCGACGAAGCAATCCACTCTGCCATCGTGGCGATATGGATTGCTTCGCTGCGCTCGCAATGACGGGCTGTTACTTCATCAACGGGATGGAGAACTCCGCGCCGTCCTTGACGCCGGAGGGCCAGCGCGAGGTAACGGTCTTGGTCTTGGTGTAGAAGCGGATCGAGTCCGGACCGTGCTGGTTGAGATCACCGAAGCCGGACTTCTTCCAGCCGCCGAAGGTGTAGTACGCGATCGGAACCGGGATCGGCACGTTGATGCCGACCATGCCGACATTGACCTTGGCGGCGAAATCGCGCGCCGCGTCGCCGTCGCGGGTGAAGATCGCAACGCCGTTGCCGTAGTCATGGTCGGACGGCAGCGCCAGCGCCTCGGCGTAATCCTTGGCGCGCACCACCGAGAGCACCGGGCCGAAGATTTCTTCCTTGTAGATCCGCATGTCCTTGGTGACGTTGTCGAACAGCGAACCGCCGAGATAGAAGCCGTTCTCGTAGCCCTGCATCTTGAAGCCGCGGCCGTCGACGGCGAGCGTCGCGCCTTCCTTGACGCCGATGTCGATGTAGCCCTTGACCTTCTCGACCGCCTCGCGCGTCACCAGCGGGCCGTAATCGGCCGACGGATCGACCGAGGTGCCGATCTTGAGCGCCTCGACGCGCGGGATCAGCTTTTCCATCAGGCGGTCGGCGGCGGTCTTGCCGACGGGCACCGCGACCGAGATCGCCATGCAGCGTTCGCCGGC
>JAQSDT010000022.1 GCA_029946075.1 bacterium
TGACGCGTTTTCTTCACGCGAACCGGTTTCCACTTCGCTCGAAAACGCATTGGGGAGGACGACGCGATGTTCCACCAGCCCTTGCCGGCGATGACCGGCCTTATCCTGGGATTAGCCATCATGATGACGACGCCGGCCAGCGCTGCTTCGCTGAAGGAAGAGATCGCGCCGACCGGCAAGCTGCGGGTGGCGATCGCGATCAGCCCGGCGGGTGGCGCGTTCTGGTCGACCAAAACCGAAACCGGCTATGCTGGCGTTCCCGTCGATCTCGGCCGCGAGATGGCGGCGCAGCTCGGCGTGCCCGTCGAATATATCGCGCACAACAATTCCGGGCAGATCGTCGACGCGACGTCGAAAGGCACCTGGGACGTCACCTTCCTGCCGAAGGATCCCGAGCGCGAGGGGCGGATGTCGTTCGGTCCGATCTACGAGGTCGCCGACGCCACCTACATCGTCAAGCCGGGCTCGGCGGTGACGAATTTCGCCACGCTCGATCAGCCCGGCATCAAGGTTGCCGCCGTCAACAACACGACGACGATGCGCGGCGCGATGGCGCATCTGAAGAACGCCAGAGTGACGGGCTACCAGACCTACGACGAAATCGCCGGGCTCCTGAAAGGCGGCGGGATCGACGCCTTTGCGCTGTCGCGCGATCAGCTCAACGCGATGGCCAGGAAGATCCCGGGCACGCGCGTACTCGACGAGACCTTCAAGCAGACCGTGACCGCGGTGGCGGTGCCGCCCGATCATCCGCAGGCATTGGCTTTTGCGGTGAAATTCCTGACGGAGGCGATCTCCAACGGCACGCTGCGCAAGGCCTACGACAATAACGGCCTGAAGGATTCCCCGATCCGGACGCAGACGAAGTAGGCCTCGTGCCGTGAGCGTCATCCTGAGGTGCGAGCGTAGCGAGCCTCGAAGGATGGGCCGCGGCCGTGCATCCTTCGAGGCGCGCAAGAGGCGCGCACCTCAGGATGACGGGTCAAAGTTCGACAGCCACCTGCCGCCAACTTGTGTGCATCTGCACAATTTCAAGGCATTCCGCCGTCGCTGCAGGCACGCTGCTCTCGCGCTAATTCACTGTAATCAGACGATATTCCTGCATCCATGCCCAAACTGCAGGTTGGCACATCGATTGCTTAAATGCTTCTCAGTCAATGACGACTGCCGTCCTACGGATTGCCGAGGCCAGTGTTGGCCAACGTGCAGGGATCGGGCGAGTTTCGCCCAGAGCAGTCATCGGGACCATTTCCCACGAAAGCTTTTGCATCTCTGATTCTGATCGAGCGTGACCGTGTTGTCCGCTGCGCCAAGGCAGGAATCTGCCGGCCGCGCTGCACCGGCACGCGCGCGGGGACGGCCTGGTTTTTCGTACATCGTGCGGCCATGTGGCCGGCACTTCATCGAACCATGCTGTGAATCAAGGAGAACAGGAATGGCCTATCTCGCGCCTTCGGAATTCGTGACCAAGATGGTCGACGCCGGAGAATCCAAAATCTTCATGTCGACGCGCGATACGGTCATCCGCGCTTACATGGCCGGAGCGATCCTCGCGCTGGCCGCGGCGTTTGCGATCACCATCAACGTGCAGACCGGCGTGCCGATCGTCGGCGCCGCGCTGTTTCCGGTCGGCTTCTGCATGCTGTATTTGCTCGGCTTCGACCTGCTCACCGGCGTGTTCGTGCTGGCGCCGCTGGCGCTGATCGACAAGCGGCCGGGGGTGACGATCGGCGGCGTGCTGCGCAACTGGAGCCTCGTCTTTATCGGCAATTTCGCCGGCGCCTTCACGGTCGCCGTGATGATGTCGATCGTGTTCACCTTCGGCTGGTCGCAGCCGCCGGACAAGGTCGGCACCGTCATCGGCCACATCGGCGAGAGCCGCACCGTCGGTTATGCCGCACACGGCGCCGCCGGCATGTTGACGCTGTTCATCCGCGGCATGCTCTGCAACTGGATGGTTTCTGCCGGCGTCGTCGGCGCGATGATTTCCACCCATGTCAGCGGCAAGGTGATCGCGATGTGGATGCCGATCATGCTGTTCTTCTTCATGACCTTCGAGCATTCGATCGTGAACATGTTCCTGTTCCCGTCGGGTCTTCTGCTCGGCGGCAAGTTCACCTGGTGGGACTATCTGATCTGGAACGAAATCCCGACCGTGGTGGGCAACCTCGTCGGTGGTCTCGCCTTCACCGGCCTGACGCTGTACGCGACCCATATCAAGACCGGCCCGTCGCGCAACGCGTCGGCGCCTTCGCCCTCGCGGTCGTCCTCGCGTATTGCCGCTTGATCTCACGACGGGAATGGGCCTCTCCTCGCAACGGGAGAGGCCCATTATCGCGAAAGCAGGGAATGTCGCGCGAGCTGAAAATATCGGTCGGACAATTTTCCGACAAAGGAGCCAAGGAAACCAATCAGGATTTCCATGGCGTTCTGATTCCGGACGAACCGCTGCTTGGCCTCAAGGGCATCTCCGTCGTACTGGCAGACGGTATCAGCACGAGCAAGGTCAGCCGGATCGCGGCGGAATCGGCGGTCAAGGGGTTCCTGACCGACTATTACTGTACCTCGGAATCCTGGTCGGTGCGCACGTCGGCCCAGCGCGTGCTGCAGGCGACCAATTCATGGCTCCACTCGCAAACGCGTAGCCAGTACGCCTATGACAAGGACCGCGGCTACGTCTGCACGCTTTCCGCCATGGTCATCAAGTCAACCACCGCGCATCTCTTTCACATCGGCGACAGCAGGATCTACCGTCTCTCCGGCAATACGCTGGAGCAATTGACCAACGACCATCGCGTCGTCATTTCGTCGGCGCAGAGCTATCTCGGCCGGGCGCTCGGCGTGAATCCGCAGATCGAGATCGATTACCAGATGCTGCGGGTCGAGCCGGGTGACGTTTTCGTGCTGGCGACCGACGGCGTCTATGAACACCTCAGCGATCGCCGCATTGCCAAGGCGGTCAATGAAAACAGCGCCGACCTCGATGCGGCCGCCAGGGGGATCGTCGCGCAGGCTTTTGAGGCCGGCAGCAGCGACAATCTGACGGTCCAGATCGTCCGGGTCGACGAGGTGCCTCACGGCGGCGCCGCCGAAGTGTTTGCCCAGCCGCGCGAACTGCCGCTGCCGCCGCTGCTGGAAGCGCGCGCGGTGTTCGACGGCTACCGCATCGTCCGCGAACTGCACGGCTCCAGCCGCAGCCATATCTACCTCGCCATCGATATCGAGACCGAGGATGTCGTCACCATCAAGATCCCGTCGATCGATTTGCGCGACGACCCCGAATATCTCAAGCGCTTCATGATGGAAGAATGGGTGGCGCGGCGGATCGACAGCCCGCATGTGCTCAAACCCCGCCTGCCGCAGCGCAAGCGCAATTTCCTCTATGTGGTGACCGAATATATCGACGGTCAGACGCTGACGCAGTGGATGATCGACAATCCGCGGCCGAGCCTCGAGACCGTGCGCGGCATCGTCGAGCAGATCGCCAGGGGGCTGCGCGCGTTTCACCGCAAGGAAATGCTGCATCAGGATTTACGGCCCGACAATGTCATGATCGACGCGACCGGGACGGTGAAGATCATCGATTTCGGTTCGACCATGATCACCGGCGTCGTCGAAGCGGCACCCTCGGGTGCCCGCAACGACATTCTCGGCACCCAGCAATATATCGCGCCCGAATATTTCCTCGGCGAGCCGTCCTCGTCGCGCTCGGACCTGTTCTCGCTCGGCGTCATCACCTACCAGATGCTGACCGGAAAATTGCCTTACGGCGCCCAGGTTGCCCGCGCGCGCACCAGGTCGCAGTTCAGCAAGCTGGTCTATCGTCCGGCCTCGCACGGCGACCGCGATCTGCCGGTCTGGGTCGACGGCGCGCTCGAGAAGGCGGTGCATCCCAACCCCTGGAAGCGTTACGAAAGCTTTTCGGAATTCCTGTACGATCTGCGCCATCCAAACCGCAACTATCTCGCGACGTCGTCGACGCCGTTGATCGAGCGCAACCCGCTGCTGTTCTGGAAGAGCACGACGATCGTGCTGGTGCTGGCGGTGATCGTGCTGCTGGCGATGCAGCACGGGATGCACAAATAGGGGCACGACGCGCAGAATTTGTTTCTGCGCCCGTCGTTTCCCGGCCCGGGCGGCGCGATGTTTCGTCTGATCTCCTATCCGCCGAAGCGGCCAGAAGGCTGGAATCCGCCGGCCAGCGTCACCTTTGAAAGTGCGCTCAGGGAAATGTCGGACAAGGTCCCCGATACGATCGGTTACGGCATCGTCGTTCGCGGCGAGATGGCGTTGGAGCTGGACGACGGGCAGAAGGTCCACCTGAAGCAGGGCGATTGCATCGTGCAAAACGGCACAAGGCACCGCTGGCGCAATCCGTTGCCGGAGCCGTGCCTGATGGCCTTCATCTCGGTCGGCGGCAAGTGCGGCTAGGACTGGCTTCTAGTCGCGACCGAGCGTTTGCTGAAAGAACGAGCGCGCCTTCTCGATCGAGTCGCGTGTCGCTGTATCGTCGTACTCCATGCGATGACCGAGAACCTTGAGGCCCACTGCGAACCTGAGACCTGCCAGGTCGAAGCCGTGATGCGCACCGGGAAACACGATCAACTGCAGCTGAGAACGGTCGCCGGGTGCCCGTGAGATTCCGATCTCACTGCGCCCCGCGGCCATTGCTTCGCAGGCTGCAGCGGGAGTCCAGTCGTCCAGCGCGCCAATCAGCACCAGCGTCGGCGCTGTCATGATTCCACTGGAGCCGCTGCATCCGGGGTAAAGGGCAACGCCGGCGCGGAATTTGTCCGGATAAAGGCCCGCAATGGATCCACGCTCCAGCGCGGCCAGAACCGATATGCCTCCCATCGAGAAGCCGAGCACCGCGACATGATCCGCCCGCACATACGGCTGGGTCTTCAAATATGCGAGCGCCTTGAACGCGTCCACGGGTTGGTCGGCAAAGCCACCGCAATTTACCTCGATATCGCGAGGTCCGAAGCTGTCGACGGCGAGCGCAACGTAGCCCCAGCGCCGAAGCCTGTCGGCCCATGCCAGCATATCCTGATGAAAGCCGCCGCAGCCGTGCAGGACGACAACTGCCGGGAATGGCCCGCGTCCCTCGGGGCGGGCGAGATATCCGGTCAGCTGTACCGGTTTGGATTCGCTGCCGCTATCAAACTGAACGAACTTGCCTGCATGGGCCTGCGCTGTGACGCCCAGCAGTGTCGCCAGCAGGGTAATGACCAGGTCAATTCGCATCAGAGCCTCCACCATCAGCGTGTCGATCGTCGTCCGATCGCAGGGCACGGCACACCGCGTAGCACAACAGCTTTGCTCATTCACCACACTTCCGGGGATGAGTATCGCGCGATCCCGGTGTATGCTGCAGGCAGCCGGGAGATTGCGTCATGAAACCAAAGCGCACGGCGATTGCGGCGCTCTTCGTTTTTGCTGTCATCCATGCAGGCGCGGTCCGGGCCGCGGAGCGCCCGGCGGGCGCCGCTGTCTAGCCTAGCAGGGGCTGGGAGGTCTCGACGCCGGAAGAGCAGGGGATGGATTCGCGCGCGCTGGCGCGGCTGGTCGACGATGTCGGCAGCTACAAGCAGGACAGCGTGCTGGTCATCCGCAACGGCAGAATCGTCGCTGACGCCTATTTTGCGCCCTATGTCGCCGGCATCCGGCATGATTTGCGCTCGGTGACCAAGAGCTTCCTGAGCACTGCGATCGGCACCCTGGTGGAACAGGGAAAGCTCGACGTCGGAAAGCCCGTGGTGGATTTCTTTCCAGACCGCACCATTGCCAATCTCGACGACCGCAAGAAGGCGATGACGGTCCAGAATCTGCTCGACATGGCCTCCGGCATTAGCTGGGTGGAGCGGGTTCATACCCCGGATGAATCACTTGCCCGGATGTACAAGAGTCCGGATCCGACGGGCTTCGTGCTCGACCAGCCGATGGCCGATCTGCCGGGCGAAAAGTTCGACTACAAGGGCGATGATACCTATCCGCTTTCGGCGCTGGTCAACAAGCTTACCGGGCAGAACGCGCTCGACTACGCCAGGGCGGAATTGTTCGCGCCGCTCGGCATCACAGGCGTGAACTGGGCGCCGATCGACAAGCAGGGCGTGGTGACCGGCGAGGCCGGAATGCGCGTTGAGCCGCACGACATGGCCAAGCTCGGCTATCTCTATCTGCGCGACGGCGTGTGGGACGGCAAGCGGATCATCCCGTCCGCCTGGATCGAGCGGGCAAGGAATGGCGCGCTTTCCCACCGGTTCGGCAAGTATGCGAACCTGTGGTGGTCGCTGCCGGAGCGGGGCGTGTATGCCGCGCTGGGGCGGCACGGCCAGTCCATCGTCGTGATCCCGAAGCTCGATGTCGTCGCCGTCATCACAGGCATCGTCCCCGACAACGAAAAACGCTATCCCACGTTGGCGCTGCTCGATCATATCGAGCGCGCGATCAAGTCGGACAAACCGCTGCCGCCGGATCCCGAAGGCGAGGCGGTCCTGAAAGCATCGCTACAGAAAGCCGCCACGGAAGTCGCGACGCCGGTAGGCCCGGCGCCGGATCTGGTGGAGGCAATGTCCAGCAAGACCTGGCGCTTTGCCGACAATGAACTGCGCATCAAAACAACCGGGCTCAGGCTCGCCGGCCAGCACCCCGTTTTCGAATTGCGGGTTGCTTCCGACAGAAGGCCCGGCAGGGACAACATGCTGGAGGAGCCCGTCGGCCTCGACGGAAAGTCGCGAACCATCCGCATGCCGTATGCCACCTTCGCTAACAAGGGAAGCTGGCAGGACAGCCGCACTTTCGTGATGGAGCGCCGCTTTCTCGGCAACGGCGCTGTCGTCACCTGGACGTTCCGTTTCGAGGATGACCGGGTCAATCTTCGCTTCGCCAATACGGATGGGTACACCGTCGATCTGGTTGGCGAACTCGTAAGGTGATTGCCCCCTTCCAACTTCGCGCAGGACAAGTGTAGTCTGTCTCTGCAGCGCGTTCAGATGGAAATAATTCCGCGACGTGACGCACTGCGGAGGAAGCATCATGAGATTTCCCCGCCGCGCTTTCCTGCGCCTGGCGGCAGCCGCCGCTGCCTTGCCCGCCTTGCCCCGAACCCTGCTGGCGCAGGCCTATCCGTCCCGGCCGGCGCGTATCGTCGTCGGCTTTGCCGCGGGAGGCGCGACCGATATCCAGGCGCGTCTGATGGGACAGTGGCTGTCGGACCGCCTCGGCCAGCAGTTCATCGTCGAGAACCGCGCCGGCGCCAGCGGCAATATCGGTACCGAAATGGTCGCCAAGGCGCCTCCTGATGGCTACACGCTGCTGCAGATCGTGACGCCGCATGCGATCAACGCCGCGCTCTACAGCAATCTCAATTTCGATTTCATCCGCGACATCGCGCCGGTGGTCTGCGCCGCTCGCCTCGCCTATGTCGTCGTGGTGCATCCGTCGGTGCCGGCAAAAACGATCCCCGAATTCATCGCCTACGCCAAGGCCAACCCGGGCAAGATCAATTACGGCTCGGCCGGCCCCGGCACGCCGCAAAACATCGCCTGCGAACTGTTCAAGATGATGGCCGGGGTGGATCTGGTTCACGTCCCCTATCGCGGCGGTGCGCCCGCGGCGACCGATCTGGTCGCCGGCCATCTGCAGGTGATTTTCGCGCCGGTGTCGGAATCGATCCAGCACATCCAGGCCGGCAAGCTGCGCGCGCTGGCGGTCACGACGGCGAAGCGTCTGGACGTGCTCCCGGACGTGCCTGTCGTGGCGGAGTTCGTGCCGGGCTACGAGGCCAGCGGTTTTGCCGGCATCGGCGTGCCCAAAAACACTCCCGCAGAGATCGTCGATCTCCTGAACAAGGAGCTCAATGCCGGTCTTGCCGACAGCAAGGTCAAGACGCGGATCGTCGAGCTCGGCGGCACGGTCGCAGGCGGCTCGCCCGCAGAATTCGGCAAGATCATCTCGGAAGCCACTGAGAAATGGGCGAAGGTGATCAAGTTCGCGGGCATCAAGGCGGAGTAGGGACGCGACCGCAACGCCCGCTGTTGCCGGAAGACCTAGGATCGGTACGTGATGCTGCTGACGTGGCCGGCCTGATCGAGGGTGATCGTCGTTCCCAGGAACGTTAAACTTCCGCCGCGGGCGTCGATGACGTAGGCACTTTTGTGCCCGCGCTCCCATTTCATTCCGCCGCTGACGTCTTCCAGAGTGGCGATGTCGAGCTGTTCGTTTGGCATGTCGGTATCTCCCTTGCTGGCTTTCGGGATACCTCGTTCAGGCGTTGAGGGCAGTGACGAACCTCACGCAGGTCAGTCGACGGTCTCGTCCGCGCGCGCGACAAGGGCCGGCGGGATGGTGAAGCCGATCGCCCTGGCCGTCTTGAGATTGATGATCATCTCGTAGCGCGTCGGCTGCAGAACTGGCAGGTCTGACGGCTTGCTGCCCTTCATGATGCGATCGACATACATCGCCATGTTCCGGTAGGTGTCGCTCTGGTCGGCCGAATACGAGATCAGTCCACCGGCGGTGGTAAAGAACCGGCTCGGCGAAATCGAAGGCAGCTTGTATTTCAGCGCCAGCTCGATGGCCTTCCTGATCGGCAGGCTCGGCTGCACGATCAATACCTCTGCTCGCTCTTTGACCATCACCGCAATTGCCGGCTCGAAATCGTCTGTTCCGGACACGGTGACGGGCTGCACGCCAATACCCAACGTTTTACCGCCGCGTTCGACCTGCTCGGCGAATATCCTGGTAAAGGGATCATTGGCATTGACGAGAACGCCGACGCGCTGCGCGGACGGCGACATTTCCCGGATCAGTTCCAGAATCTTGGCGCCGAGTTCGGCGGTCGTACCCGAAATCCCGGTGATGTTGCCGCCGGGCCGTGCGAGGCTGACGACGAGGCCGGTCCCGACGGGATCGGCCACCTGCGCCATCACGATCGGTATCGTCGTCGTCGCCTTGCGTGCCGCGAAAGCGGCCGGAGTCTGCAGCACGATAATCATGTCGACGTTGAGCCGAACCAGTTCCTGGGCCTGCTCGT
>JAQSDT010000023.1 GCA_029946075.1 bacterium
GAGGTTGCGGGAAAGAACATCATCGAGGGAGGCAAATTTGAGAAGACGCACTGCGATTTCAGGCGCCGCAGCGCTCATGGAGACGGCTCATGGCGTGTCGGCGCAGCAGGCCTACCCGGCCAAGCCACTGCATGTGATCGTGCCCTTCCCGCCCGGCAATCCGGCCGATCTTGCCGCTCGCCTGATTGGCGAAAAATGGTCGGCAGCATGGGGCCAGCCCGTGGTGATCGACAATATCCCCGGCGCTGCAGGGACGATTGGCGTAGCCCGGGCGGTCAAGGCGGCACCGGACGGCTATACACTGGTGCTGTCGGGCGACGCGGCCGCGGTGACCAACATCACCTTGAAGCCGAATCTAGGTTACGACACACGCAAGGATCTCGCACCCATCACCCAGGTCGGCAGCACCCCCAACCTGCTGGTGGTACGCAAAGACCTGCAGGCGAATAACATCATGGAATTGGTGGCGCTCGCCCGCAAGCAACCAGGCACCCTCACCTTCGGCTCGACCGGCATCGGCACGTCGCAGCATATAGGTGGCGAGATCCTGTGCCAGATGACGGGCATTGACATGGTGCACGTGCCCTACAAGGAACCGTACATCAACGATCTCATCGCTAGGCGCATCGACATGGGATTCGCCAACACCGTGACATCGCTGCAGCAGGTCCGCGCTGGCTCCATCCGCGCCATCGCCGTCAGCTCCGGCCAACGGATCGCCGTGGCTCCCGACGTGCCGACGGTTGCGGAGTCGGGTGTGCCGAACTTCAACGTCACACCGTGGTTCGGCTACCTGGCACCGGCGGCCACGCCGCCTGCCGTCGTGGCGAAACTCTACGCCGCGGCAATCGAGGCGCTCGCCGACCCGGTGCTGCGCGGCAAACTCGAGGAGCGCGGCTTCGAGATCATCGCCAACACGCCGCAGCAATTCGAAGCTTTCCTGAAGAGCGATATCCCGCGCATCGCCGAAGTGATCCGCTCCCGGGGCATCAAGGCGCAGTAGGACGCGGCCGGGTTAATAGCGCATAGGCCCAGGATCCTGCCGCCGGCCGATCTGCAGGCCACTGAGCCGACGTGCCAGAAGCGCAGGCTGGCGGCAGTGGCGCCCTGCAGGGTGGCGGCGCCCATGGGGCCTACACCTAGGGCGTGCCGGAACGCCCTATGGGGATGATATCCGGGTCAGGACTTACGCTCGCGCCGCAGGGTGAACACGAGCCGCGCAAACGTCTTGCCAATCGTCACGGCGGCTTTCACACCGGCTATTGTATTGCCCGACACCTTCGAAACACCGCCGATGCGTCGCTTCTGCCCGACCGGAATCTCGAGCGAGGGCACGCCGGCTGCTGCGACCCGCATCAACATTTCGAGATTCCAGCCATAGGTCGTATCGCGCATGCCAAGTCGATCCAGAATATCACGGCGAATCGCGCGATACGGCGACAAATCCGAAAAATGGACACCGTAGAAGAGGCGCAAAAGCCAGCCACCCAGATGTCCGGCGGCGATCTGCTGCGGCGACAGGCTGCCGCGCTCTCGAAGCCCGTGCAAACGCGATCCCTGGACAAAGGCGGCACGTCCCTCGACGATCGCGGCGACAAAGGCCGGGATGAATTCCGCCGCGTCACTGCCATCGCCATCAATGAACAGCAAGATATCTGCATCAGCCCGCGCGGCGGCAATACCAGCCTGAATCGCCCGGCCATAGCCGCGCTCGGGTTCGATAACCACGCGGGCGCCGGCAGCGATAGCCTGTTCGACCGTTCGATCGCGCGATCCGCCGTCAACGACGATCACTTCACTCACGCTTTGCGAAAGCACGCCGCCGACCACACCCGCGATCGCCTCCTCTTCATCTAGGCAAGGAATGATCGCCGACACGATGACGCGGCGGGCGTCATGGCCAGGCGAAAGCTCCGATGATTTAGTCCGGCCGTTCACAGGCTCCAGCGCTGTCCGCAGCTGGCGCAAGCTGATGGCGGCGCATCGGACAGCAGCGCTCCACGGAACGCCTGATAAGCCGGGCCATTCCAGATCGCGCGTAAGCTTTCCTGGGTCGCATCGCCCAGAGAGTAGTTCTCGTAGCCGTGTTGCGAGAACGGAGCGATGCAGCAGGGCAGCGCCCGGCCATTTGCCGTGAAGTACATCAAAGACCAAGGCCTGCGGCACAAGGTCCAGGGTGAATCGCCTTCAGCTTTTTTCAAGCTCGGGCTTGGCTCCGATGCGGCGCCCGAGGCGCTGAAGGTCATGCCGAGCGAGCGTGCCAGCTCTTCCGCGTCCTTGAGGCAGTCGGCTTCCGCCAGCGTCAAGCTGTCGAACAGCGTCTGATCCGGCCGCGCCAGGCCAATTGCTTCTTTGTCGAAATAGACGAGGCGCTGCAGATAGACTTCCTTGACGCCGATGTCGGCGGCCACGCGAACGAATTCCGGTAGGTCTCGGATGGTTTCCTTCAACCCGGTCAGCCAGGCCGAAACAACCGGCTTTGCATGACCTTCACGCTCCTGCAATTCACGAAACGCGCGAACATTGCGCAAGATCCGATTGAAGTAGTTCTTGCCGCGGACTTGCTTGAAGCTTTCGCTATTGGACGCATCGAGCGACACACGCAATTCGTCCAATCCGGCCGAGATCAGGGCGCGGCCATTGCGTTCGTTGAGCACCGTTCCATTGGTGTTGAACAGCACGTAGACGTTTCGATCTTTCAAATAGCGAACCATCCGCGGCAGGTTGCGCACCAGCATGGGCTCGCCGACGCCGTGCAGCACGGCACGCGCCAGGCCGGGAACCTGGTCCACAATCGACGTGAAGAGCTCCCAGCTCATATCGGCCGGAGGTTCAAGCTCCGCGTAGGTGCGCGGACAAGTCGTACAGAGAAGATTGCAGCGGTTGGTCGTCTCCAAATAGAGGCAGACCGGCGGCTGGCCGGCTTGTGCAGACCGTTCAGGTGCAATCGCCTCGTGATAACGGCGGGGGTCGACCTTCTTGTTCACGGCGTTAGTGGGGCCCAAGCGTGTCACTCCTTGGGTTGGCTGCATGCGGTTCGTCGAATCGTGAGTGCCAGAGCCAATAGGCACACGCCGCCAGGAAGGCGCCGTAAAGCATGGACTTTCGCACAAACTCCGGCACGAGAAGAAACTGCGGTAGCAGTTGCGTCCATTCTGCTTCCCTCTGAAGAAACACGGCGCCGAGCGTCATGGCCCAGACAGGCGCCCCACCGACCAGCACGACGAAGGGAGTTGCTACCAGAAAGTACCACGGATAGTTCGGCGAAACCACGAACAGGTAGGCCAGTAGCAGGTTGTTGATGTCGGCGAGCTGACGAGCAGTCAGTCGCTGCGATCGAAAGGCCGCGTGGAACGCCAGTCCCGCGATCGACAATATTCCGACTGCGAAATAGCCCGCCAAGTCCCACTGCAGTGCTCCGAATATCCAGCGCCAAGCCGCCAACGGCCAGATCCGGTCGCCGGAATTGAGCCCTTCCTCGGTAACATAGCCCTGTGTGAGAAAGCCGAATACCCCCCATCCAACCGAGAGATACGGAAGGTAACAAACCATGACCGTGGCCATGACAATGAGCGGCAGTTTCCAATCCCACGGCCGCCAGAGGACTGGCAACGCCAGGACCGCGACAGGCTTGGCAAGCGCCCCGAGCGCAATCGAGTTGGCCCCTTGCAATGGACGTCCGGTCAAGCCGAACCACAACCCCACCGTCAGGAGCGCGATCATCAAGGCATCGACGTGCCCGCTGTTGGCGATCTCCCACAGCGGAAGCGGATGCCAAAGGTAGGCCACCAGCCGCGTCACTGGCCGCCCGACGCGCCGCAGCAGCAGAAACAAAAACGTAACCGTCACGCCCTCGCAGGCAAGCAATCCGAGCTTCATCACAGTGACGGTTTCACCAACGCGCGTCACCGCGAGGAAAAACATCTGCGCCACGGGCGGGTAGATCGTCACGGCATAATCGGCCCGATTGATATGGGGAAATATTTCGGTGTCGCGCAAGGATCTCAGGGCTTCGTCGGCGGGAAAGTATCGGTAAGGATTGATGCCCGCCGCCTGCACACGGCCATCCCAAACATAGCGGTAGATGTCGGTGGACAGCAGCGGTTCACTGAACAACAGCACGCCGCGCAGGACAACGGCGACGGCAATGATCAGCCAAAGAGCACGTCCTGCCGACATACGTTCGACGACGACTGTCGCCGTCACCGCCACTAAGCCGGTTGCCAGTGCCAACGCCATGTAACCAACGTCACCCCAGGCACGGAATGAGGACGGGATGGCCAGCGTCAGGACAACGAGCATGGCGGCCAGCAGCCATAGCCAGACATCCGGTAAGCAAGCTCGTTTTGGCGCCAAGACGTGCTCGACGGTATCGACCGGCCGGTTCATGATTTCGGCACAGCCGACGCATAAGAAGAAAGCCAATCACGCGTTGAGCGCGCAATCCCTCCGCCCATGAATCGGGTCGATTTCCCGGTAAGTTCCTCGTTCAACAACTCGAAGGTTTCGGCGTCGTCGACGTCATACCATTCGGGCAGCAGTTCATAATCGAGTGCACTTTGCTTTGCCCGCTCGAGCGTGAGTCTTGCCACCGAGCTGGTTCCCCAGGGAATATCCGAGAACAGCAGCTCATGCGGATGTTTGAGTCCAATGAGATAGTAGCCGCCGTCACTCGCCGGTCCCAACACCATGCGATCGCCGGGCTTTCGCAATCGCTCGATTGCGTCGGACAAAAAGCTTGAGGGCAGCGTCGGGCTGTCACCGTTGACGAGCAATACGCAATCGTGTCCCAAGTCGAGGAGCTCGCGAGTCGCTCGATACAGCACATTGCCGAGGTTTGCGTCCGATTGAAGCAGCAGGCCGAACGAGCGCGGCAACAGGTTGCGCAACTCAGCCGCCGCACCGGCGGGCGCGTAAACGCCATACCCCTTTCGGCCGAGGTCAGGTGGAATCTGCTCGATGCACGTTGCAACATCGCGCAAGAAACACGCGGATGCACTTGCCGCCGCATCTCCGCCAATTACGGCGGCGAGTCGCGTCTTCGTTGCGCCCGGGCGCGGCGCCTTACAAATGATCCCAATGGCAGCCGATGTGACCATGTCAGCCAGCCATCCAGCCGGGAGGGCGAGCGAGGACATTCTGGGAATTGATCGAACACATGAGTGAAATGGGCGATCAATTCTTGGTCGGGCCGTGGACGCCGGCGCTGGGACGCAGAACGCGCGCGAGCGCTTCGAGGATCACCAGCGCATCCGCCGTCCCACTTGCTTCACCCTTCTCGAAATCGTGCTCGGTGAGGCCCATGGTGTTAGTTACATGTGCGAGACAAAGGACTGGCTTGTTCCGCTTCCGTGCGAATGTGTAAAGCGCGGCGGCTTCCATCTCCACCGCAAGTACTCCTTCGGCGTGGGCCACCGCAACGGCCGCGACCGTTTCACGGAAAGGGGCATCGGTCGTCCAGGTCGAGCCGACATGGACTTGCAGCCCCGCGTCCCGCAGGGCTCGGACGGCCGTGGTGACGAGGTTGGCATCGGCCTCGGCAAATGCCTCCGGCGCCGCATAGTGATAGCTGGTCCCCTCATCGCGCAACGCTCGGTCGATAATGACAAAATAAGGGGGCTTGCCAGCCGGCACGATCTGCCCGGCCGAGGTCAGGCTGACCAGGACTCGGCATCCGCAGACAAAAAGTTCCTCGGCAACCAGCACCGCAAAAGGTGCCCCCACCGCACAGCCGACGATACCGACGGTCTCGCCCGCTAGTTCGAAATCGAAAAGCTCGGTGTGATAACACGGCCACGCCTCGGAGCGCTTGGCTTTGCCGGCGCTTTTGAGGTGTCGGACGATGTCCCCATCCGGATCGAGAATGCAGACCGAGGGCACCTCGGCGATGGGCAGACCTTTCTGACGGCGTGCCTCTCGCAGCAAGGCGGCCGGCTCGAACACTGACGGCGAGTCCGGGTCCTTGTTGTCGAGGATTGGCGACGATGACATGTCAGCTCCCGATTAGATCTGCTAAGATGTAGGGCACACCTGCTAAAAGACGAGCTGGCATACTCTCGGACAGCTGCAGATCAGCAAGATGCATGAGGTTCCTTTCCTCCGCAAGGAACGTCGCGAAGCGGTCGTTCGCTCGGTGGCTGTCGCTGCGAGACGGAAGGAAGCCGTCCCGCTTCTTGAAGACATGACGCGACTGGCATAGCTTGATTCGCACGATCGCTTACGACATGCGAAGGCCAAGTCGCATGCCGGAAGCGACGGTTCCACAAGCCGAAGCTTCGACGATCATAGCCGGAGACCCAACATGCCGAAGAATCCGTTTTCTGACGTCTGGGAGTTTCTGACGGGCAGCACCAGCGATTACCTCACACTTGGAGGGTGGCGCTATTTGGTCCTGGTCTTTTTCTGGGCGCTTCTCATCGCCAGCATCGCTATCGCGATCCGCAACTGGCGGGAAGACCCCGCACAACGCACCGGCCGACACCTCGGCATTTGGTTTGCGCGCATCCTGATCGGCTGCATGTGGTTCGAGGGAATGCTTTGGAAGTTGCCGCTGCCGCTTTCGGGCGGGTTACAATATTGGACGGGGCAGGAGGCCACACGGGCGGCATTTGAATTTCATCAAGCATTTGTGAAGAGCTTCCTGATCCCCCATCTAACTCTGTTCGGCCCTTTCGTGTTCCTTGCCGAATTGACCTTCGCCACGTCCATGCTGCTCGGAGTGGCTGTGCGCGCCACGAGCGTTCTTGCCATCGCATTCGTTTTGCAGCTGTGGCTTGGAATCTATCGGCCTGGCGATCCGGCAGAATGGCCGTGGAGTTATTTCTTCCTCGCGCTGTTGATGTTCTTGTTCTGCGTCCATGCCGCCGGTCGGAGCCTCGGCCTGGACGCTTGGCTGCGTCGGCATGTGGCGGTGGTGCGCGAAAAGATCGGCCTCCCGGGACGCTTGCTCCAGATCGCAACCTGACAGATCCCCTATCCCTTCTCAAAACTACGTAATGCCAAGAAATCTTAGCGATTGCTGCGTTGCCGCCATCGCGTCATCGGCTCGATCACGGTTACCTCCGCCGTCGTTTCTCTGCTCTGTTTCCAGCTTCCTGGCCGAGCCTCGCCGGAACTGAAACTCATCGCCCTTCGACACCAAGCGGCGGTCCTGCGGCGTCCGCGCCCAGGACGTCCGAGGTTGCTCCACGCCGACCGTCTTCTCCGGGTGTGGCTTTACCGGATTTGGCCACAGGCCTTGCATGTCATGGTGCTGGTCAAGCTAGGGACCGTGGTCCAGTGGCATCGCAAAGGTTTCCAGCTCTATTGGTGTTGGCGCTCAAGATCCGGCCAGCCGGGACGCCCCAACGCACCTCCTCGCTCGACAAGGATTGTCCGGAGGGCCGCCCGATACACCCGCCCGAGGCCGACAAGATCGGCGCGTTCCCAGCGGTCCGTGGCTTCCATCATCGTTACGAACGGCATGCCGTTTGATCTCTCGTCGCGGCCGCGGGAGGAACGCCAAGTTCCGCGGCGCGACTTGCTCGCACCACAACTGCGTCACTCCAATGTTCCGACGCCCATGGTCTGTCCCTGATGGTCCGGTCGAGGCCACGCCGAGGCATTATTCGCCTGACAAAGAATTACCAGTTGCTATCGTCGGTCACCCGATTCCAAAGCCGAACACTTTTTTGAGCAAGGACAGGACTACGTTGCTACAGTTCGGCCGGGACGATGGCGGGATCGCCGAAGCGCGCGCTTTCATCTGCTGCGCCGTGGCCATGAGTCTATGACCTGAGATCCCTCTCGATGTCTCCCTCCCGGCGGCTGCCATAGATCGTGGCGAAGGCATGAGTAAATTCTGCGCCAAGCAGGAAGATCTGCGCCGAATAGAAGATCCACAGCAGAAGGACGATCAGCGCGCCGGCGGCGCCGAACGAGGAGGCGATAGCGCTCTGGCCGATATAGAGAGCGACCAGATACTTGCCGCCCTGGAACAGGCCGGTCGTCACCAGCGCGCCGATGGCGACGTCGCGCCACGCCACCGGAGTGTCGGGCAGCACCTTGTACATGGCGGCGAATATGCCCCACATCAGGCCGATCGAGACGACGAAGTCGACGACCGGCAGGGCCAGCTCCCACGCGGGAAAGACGCCGGTTAGATATTTTGAGAGGACCTGGATGGCGGCACTCAGCGCAAGGGACACCATCAGCACGAATCCAAAGGTGACCACCAGCCCAAGGCTGGCCACGCGGGCGCGCACCAGACTGGTCACGGTGGATTTGCGCGGCTTGGCCTTCCAGATGGCGTTGAGGGCGGACTGGACCTCGCCGAACACGCCCGATGCCGCGATGATGATGACGACCAGGCCGATCAGCGTCGCCCACATTCCTTCGCGCGCCTGGCTCGCGCTTTCGATCATCGCCTGCAGCGCCTCGGCGGTCTTGCGCCCCATCAGGCCGCTCAACTGCCCCACGATGGCGCCCTGCGCGGCCTCGTGTCCGAACACCATGCCGGCAATCGCGATGATGATGAGCAGGACCGGAGCGAGCGCGAACAGCGTGTAGTAGGCAATGGAGGCGCCGCGGCTCAAGGCATCGTCGGCCATGAAGCCCTCGACCGTCGCCTTCAGGAGAGCCCACATCGCCTACTCGCTTTACCAGACATTCTCCAGTCGACCTTCGAAACAGCCTGAACGGTAGCAGACGGCGAGGCCCCGCCCAAGTTGCAGACGGGTTGGGCCGAAACGCTCCCGCTGCCACTGCCGAAGTTGCTACTGCTGCTACAGTCGGGCGGGAATGATTGCGGGATAGCGAGCCGTCCGCCTTCATCTGCTGGGCTGTGGCGTTGAGTCGACGCATCACGCAGGCAGGCGCTGCCGATCTTGTTTGATCGTTTGAGTAAATTTCCCGTCTCGCCGACTAACGTCCGAAAAGTCGGCGAGATATTGATTGAGGACGGCCAACCTCAAGCCTCGAAGACGGATCTGCATCGTGAGATAGATACGATCCGAGTCGTTCGCTTTTTTGGAAATCATGGCGACACGGGTGTT
>JAQSDT010000024.1 GCA_029946075.1 bacterium
CGATGATGTGCTCGCGGTTGGTCAGCACCACGCGGCCGATCGCGACCTTGTTCATCTCGCGGATGGTTTCGCGGATGACGGCGAAGGCGTCGTGGCCGACCTTGCCGTCCGGCACCAGATAATACGGCCGGATCAGATATCGCGGGTCGATCTCGCTGCGGTCGACGAACTCGTCGATCTCGATGGTCCGGGTCGATTCCAGCGCGACGTTGTCGAGCTCTTCCCTGGTCACCTCGATGAAGGTGTCGGTATCGATCTTGTAGCCCTTGACGATATCCTCGCTCGCCACCTCCTCGCCGGTGTCGGCGTCTACCTTGGCGTATTTGATGCGGTGGCCGGTCTTGCGGTTGAGCTGGTTGAACGAGACCTTTTCGGTGTCGGACGTCGCCGGATAGAGCGCGACCGGACAGGTGACGAGGGAAAGGCGCAGAAAGCCTTTCCAGTTAGCGCGGGGGGCCATGGAGAACTCCAGATACGGTTCTGGATGTAAGACGAACGAGCCGGCCTCGTTCCGACAGCCCCGCCTGCATCAATTCCAGATGCTGCACTGCAGCATTACTGGGAATTTCTACTTTGCATGGGGTTGTTTTCGATATTTCGAATCCGCGCCTCAGCGACCCCTGAATTTGGGCTTCCGCCGCTCGAGGAAGGCTCCCACGCCCTCCCTGTGATCCTCGGACATGCTGGCCAGCGCGAACTGGTCGACGTCCATGTGGCTGGCCAGATCATCCAGCGCGTGCGCGAGGCGGTTGACGGTCAGCTTGGTCATGGCGACCGACAGCGGTGGCTGGGCGGCGACCTTGGCGGCCAGCGCCATGGCGGCCTCATAGGCCTTGCCGGGATCGGCGACCTCCTCCACCAGCCGCCACTCATAGGCCTCGGCGGCCGAGATGCGCTGGTCGGCCAGGATGACGGCCTGCTTGGTGCGCGCCGGGCCCATCAGATGCAGCATCCGCGGCACGCTCTGCCAGCTCATGTTCATGCCGAGGCCGATCTCGGGCACGCGCAGATGGGCGTCGCGGGCCATCACGCGGAAGTCGAGCGCCACCGCCAGTGCCACGCCGCCGCCGACGCAGAAGCCCTCGATGGCGCCGATGGTGATCTGCTCCATCTCCTGCCAGGCCCGCGTCAGCCGCGGCCCGAGTTTCAAGTGCCGGCGCAGGGTGCCGAGGTCCATCTCCTTGCGCGCCCGGCCCTCGGGATCCTTGAGGTCGAAGCCGGCGCTGAACGATTTGGCGCCGGTCAGCACCACGACCGATGTCTCGGCATCGTCCTCGAAGCTGCGCGCGGCATCGGTGAGCTGGCGCAGCGCTTCCGGGGACAGGGCGTTGATGCCGTCGCCGCGGTCGAAGCGCACCACGGCGATACGCCCCTCAGGGCCGAGGCCCTTTTCGATCTTCACAAACTCAGCCAACGCATTGCCTCCCTGCCCGGTGTTTTCCCGAGCTTATGTGATGGGTCGTGTTTCTAGAGATGGCCGGTGCGGTGATGCTCGGGCTTGCTGTCCGGCACCGGGAAACGGATCGTGGTGCCGAGCGTGATCCAGTTGGCGTTTTCGCCCGTGATGTTGCGGCCGTAGATCAGGTCGACGGAGAATATCTCGTTCGGCCGGTAGCGCACGCCGGTCTGGAAGCGCGGCCGGACCACGCTCGGCGTATCGGATTGCCCGGCCTGCCCGAACGCCTCGATGGTCCATTGCAGCGTTTGCGTGAACTTCCAGTCGAAGCCGATGCCGTAGGTCAGATAGTGCCTGTCGACGCTGCGATCCCACAGCCAGCCGGCGTTGAAGTTGACACGCGTGGTCTCGCTGAGGCGGAACGTCGCCGGGATCGCCGCGAACGCGGTCAGGTTCTCGCCGGTCAGCGCGTCGAACGAGCCGCCGGCAGCAACAGAGAAACCGAGCCTGCCGATGCCGGTCGGCGCGATATTCATCTTGGCCTTCGGCTGCAGCGACGTGCTCCATTCGCCGTCGCTGCGGGAGCGGTTGGTCGCCATGCTGAGCTCAACCGGTTTGAACCCGAACGGATTGACCACGCAGGATGGATTGGCGACTGCCGAAAAATCGGTGTTGGACGCAGATGACAGCCAGCTCTCGATCTTGCAGGAACCGGCTTCCCCGATATCAGCGGCATCAACCGCATAGGCACCATTCGCCGCCCGCGCGGCGCCAGCCGGCAAGGCGGCCAAAACGATCGCCACCACAACTATTCCGACGTGCCCTGCCCGGTGCCCCATGGGCGAATGCTAGCAGAGTCTCCGCCTCGACATAGCCCGGATTCTTCGCTTAATCTCAGGTCATGAGCGAACATGATCACGACCACCACGGCCATCATCACGATCACGACCATTCCGAATTGTCGGAGACCGAACTGCGCGTGCGCGCGCTGGAATCGATCCTGACCGAGAAAGGTTATGTCGATCCCGCCTCCCTCGACCTTTTGATCGACCTCTACGAGAAGAAGATCGGTCCGCGCAACGGGATCCGCGTCGTCGCCAGGGCCTGGAGCGATCCGGCCTATCACGCCCGGCTGATGAAGGACGCGACGGCGGCGATCGCCGAGCTCGATTATTCCGGCCGCCAGGGCGAGCACATGGTCGTGGTCGAGAACACGCCCGAGCAGCACAACATGGTCGTGTGCACGCTGTGCTCCTGCTATCCGCATCCGGTGCTGGGGCTGCCGCCGGTCTGGTACAAATCCGCGCCCTATCGCTCCCGCGCCGTGTCCGATCCGCGCGGCGTGCTGAATGATTTCGGCGTCAAGCTGCCGGACGCCACCAAGATCCGCGTCTGGGATTCGACCGCCGAGATCCGCTACCTGGTGCTGCCGATGCGCCCTGAGGGCACCGAGGGCTGGAGCGCCGAGCAGCTCGCCGAACTCGTCACCCGCGACAGCATGATCGGCACAGGTTTGCCCAAACAGCCCGGCGAGACCGCCTGATGGACGGCGCGCATGACATGGGCGGCGCCAAGGGCTTTGGCCCGGTCGTTCCCGAGGCGAACGAGCCGGTGTTTCACGGCGACTGGGAGCGTCGCGCCTTTGCGCTGACGGTCGCGATGTCGCGGCCCGGCGGCTGGAACATCGACATGTCGCGCTTCGCGCGCGAGAATCGCCCACCCGCGGATTATCTCAGCAAGAGCTATTTCCAGATCTGGCTCGCGGGGCTGGAAACCCTGATGGTCGAGCGCGGCCTCGTGACGCGCGAGGAGATCGAGGCCGGCAAGGTGCTTGCCCCGCCGAAGCCGGGTGCAAAGCCGATGGCGCCGAGCGACGTCGTGCCGATCATTCGGCGCGGCGGCCCGACCGAACGTGAGGCAAAGACCCCTGCACTGTTCGCCGTCGGCGAGACGGTGAGGATGAAGGACATTCATCCGGTCACACATACGCGGCTGCCGCAATATGTCCGTGGCCGGCTCGGCACCATCGAGATCAATCACGGCTGTCACGTCTTCCCCGACACCCATTCGCTCGGCACCGGCGAAGACCCGCAATGGCTCTACACCGTCCGGTTCGACGGGCCGGAGCTGTGGGGCAAGGACGCCGACCCGACGCTCAGCGTGTCCGTCGACGCCTGGGAATCCTATCTGGAGCGCGTGCGATGAATCTGACCCCGCAACAGGCCATGCGTGCGGCCGTCGCCGTTCCCGGCGTTCCCCGCGACGAGGATGGACCGGTGTTCCGCGAGCCATGGGAGGCGCGCGCCTTCGCGATGGCGCTGGCGCTGCACGAAGCGGGAATCTTTACCTGGAAGGAATGGGCGGAGACGCTGGGCGCGCAGATCAAGCGCGCGCAGGCCGCCGGCGATCCCGACACCGGCGAGACCTATTACCAGCACTGGCTGGCGACGCTGGAAGCGCTGGTTGCCGCCAAGGGCGTCACGACGGCCGATACCTTGCATCGCTATCAGCACGCCTGGGATCACGCCGCGGATCGCACGCCGCACGGCGCGCCGATCGAACTGACGCCGGACGATTTCCACCACTAAACGCGCGCCGCGTACTCGCGCCAACCCTTTGCGCGCAACGCGCAGGCCGGGCATTCGCCGCAGCCGTAGCCCCAGTCGTTCTGCGCGCCGCGCTCGCCGAGGTAACAGGTGTGGGAGTGTTCGCGGATCAGGTCGACCAGCCCTGCCCCGCCGAGGTTGTGTGCCAGCTTCCAGGTCGAGGCCTTGTCGAGCCACATCAGCGGCGTATGCAGTTCGAAATTCTTCGCCATGCCGAGATTGAGCGCGGACTGCAGCGCCTTGATGGTTTCGTCGCGGCAATCGGGATAGCCTGAATAGTCCGTCTCGCACATGCCGCCAACGATGTGGCGGATGCCGCGCCGGTACGCCAGCGCCGCTGCAAACGTCAGGAAC
This sequence comes from bacterium, assembly GCA_029946075.1. Taxonomy (GTDB): domain Bacteria; phylum Pseudomonadota; class Alphaproteobacteria; order Rhizobiales; family Xanthobacteraceae; genus Bradyrhizobium. The sequence continues at coordinate 4,357 of JAQSDT010000024.1, forward strand.
ACCAGGTTGCGGCCGGGTACGAACGTATTGGGCAAGCCGTCGGCCCCCATTTCGATCGCGACATCGCGGGTCAGCGCGGTATCGGAAATCTCCGCCAGTGTCGGGATCTCCAGCGTGTGGCTGTCGCCGAGTTTTGCCGCCCATTCCGGATGCATCGCCTTGATGCCCGACAACAGCCGGTCGCGGCATTCAAGCTCGATGGCGTGGCGCTGGCCGTAGGCAAAGCCCAGCATCTCGACGCGGGCAAAGCGCGACAGCGCCCAGGCCAGGCACGTCGTGGAATCCTGGCCGCCGGAGAACAGCACCAGCGCGGTTTCGGAGGATCGATCGCTCATGAAGCGCCAATTAGCACTCCTGCGTCCGTAAGGCCAACCGGTGGAAAGCACCGCGATATCGGTGCGTTCCGCTGGGATCGCGGCCCCGCATGCGGCATAAAGCGGAGGTCCTCCCCGGCGACGGAATTCCAATGACCCCTTCCCGCGATATTTCCCGGCTGATCGAAATCATGGCGGCGCTGCGCACGCCGGTGACCGGCTGCCCGTGGGACCTCGAACAGGATTTTACGACGATCGCGCCTTACACGATCGAGGAGGCGTACGAGGTCGCCGACGCGATCACGCGCGGCGATTTCGACGACCTGCGCGAGGAGCTCGGCGATCTCCTGCTCCAGGTGGTCTACCATTCCCAAATGGCGGAAGAGCAGAACGCGTTTGCCTTCGGTGACGTCGTCGAGGCCATCACGCGCAAGATGATCCGCAGGCATCCGCATGTGTTCGCCGACAAGGACGGCAATATCGCCCCCGCCGGCGTCAAGAGCGCCTGGGAACGCATCAAGGCCGAGGAAAAAGCCGAGCGCGCGGCGCGGCGGCCGTCGGAAGAAAGCGCGCACAAGTCCTTGCTTTCAAGCGTCAAGGCAGGCCAGCCCGCACTGGTGCGTGCGATGGAATTGCAGCGCAAGGCCTCGACCGTCGGCTTCGACTGGAACGATCCGCGCGCCGTCCTTGCCAAGATTCGCGAAGAGGCCGACGAGATCGAAGCCGCGCTCGACGGCGGCGATGCGGAGGAACTCGCCGGCGAAACCGGCGATCTCCTGTTTGCGCTCGTCAACCTCGCACGTCACGTCGGCGCCGATCCCGAAACGGCGCTGCGTGGCACCAATGCCAAATTCGAGCGGCGCTTTGCGTACATCGAACGTACGCTGGCTTCGAAGGGTCGTTCGCTGGAGGACGCCACGCTCGACGAGATGGACGCGCTGTGGAATGAGGCGAAGGCAGAAGAGCCGATGACGGGAGCCCTGCGGGCGCGAAGCGGTCGAAGGTAGCAGGCGAGCGCCGGAACGACAGCGCCTCAAGCCGCGTGCGGCACGGCGCCGAACCGCGACACCACGATGTCGCGTTTGGTTTCGTCGACGCGGACGGTCATGTCGAAACGGCCTTCGTGCAGTTCCTTGACCAGCACTTCGGCATTTCGATGCAGCCAGCTGATCCCGGCGCCGTCGGACGCATCGATCGACAGATCGAGCGTGGTGCGCGTTGCAGCCAGCCGGTCCTCGATGGCATTCAGCAGCGCGTCGATCCCCTCGCCTGTCACGGCGGATACGAGGAAGCACGGCCGCTCCGGCGGCCGGCGCGCGGCGATGTTGCGCAAATTCTCGCGCTCCTCGGCATCGAAGCGATCGATCTTGTTCCAGACTTCGAGAATGCGCGCGCCTGCATTCGTGTCTATGCCGAGCTGGCGCAGCACCGCGTCGACGTCGCGCTCCTGCGCCTCGGCGTCTTCGTGCGCGATATCGCGGACATGGAGGATGATATCGGCCTCCAGCACCTCTTCCAGCGTCGCGCGAAACGCGGCGACGAGTTGTGTCGGCAGATTGGAGATGAATCCGACGGTGTCCGACAGCATCGCCTTGCCGCCATGCGGCAGCGTCAGCGCACGCAGCGTCGGGTCCAGCGTCGCAAACAGCATATCGGCCGCCTGCACGTCCGCGCGCGTCAGCCGGTTGAACAGCGTGGACTTGCCGGCGTTGGTATAGCCGACCAGCGCCACGACGCGGTACGGCACGCGTTGCCGGCCGGCGCGATGCAGCCGCCGCGTCGCCTGTACCTTCTTGATCTCGTTTTCGAGGCGGGTGATGCGGTCACCGATCAGGCGGCGATCGGCCTCGATCTGGGTTTCGCCGGGGCCGCCCATGAATCCAAATCCGCCGCGCTGGCGTTCCAGATGGGTCCACGAACGCACCAGCCGACTGCGCTGATAGTTGAGATGCGCGAGTTCTACCTGCAGCGAGCCTTCCTTGGTTTTGGCGCGGCGGCCGAAGATTTCCAGAATGAGGCCGGTGCGGTCGAGAACCTTGGTGTCCCAGGCCTTCTCGAGATTGCGCTGCTGGATCGGCGACAACGCGCAATCCATCACCACCAGCTCGATGTCATGGCCTTTGACGAGGCCGAGGATCTCCTCGACCTTGCCTTTGCCGAGATAGGTCGCAGGCCTGATCTGGCTGATCGGTGCAATCACGGAATCGGCGATCGTCAGGTCGATGGCGCGCGCCAGACCTGTCGCTTCCTCCAGCCTCGCGTCGGAATCGCGTACGGCATCGCTTGCCTGTACCTCGGCGTCGCCGCGGCGCATGCGCAAGTAAGGGCCGATGACGATCACCCGCCCGGTTTGCTTGCCCCCTGCCGACCGCGGACGGTCGGCGCTCCCTTCACGGTCGAAGGGTTCCAATCAGTGCACTCTCAAGCCGGAGCATCCTCGCCGCCTTCGAACAACTGGATCGGGGCGCCCGGCATGATGGTCGAGATCGCGTGCTTGTAGACAAGCTGCGAATGACCGTCGCGCCGAAGCAAGAGGCAGAAATTGTCGAACCAGGTAACAATTCCCTGCAGCTTCACTCCGTTGACCAGAAAGATCGTCAGTGGCGTTTTGGTTTTGCGAACGTGATTTAGGAAGGTGTCTTGTAGGTTTTGTGCGCGGTCTGCCGCCATTGTTTTTGTCCCGCCGTATCGGTGTTTCTTTTTTTTAAGCCGGTTGTTGCTCTCTCACGGAGCCTCCCCCGACCTGCCGGCCTGCCCTGAGATCCCCCTCCGGCAAGCCCGACTGTTCGATTAGAGGCTACGCGCGGTTTTTAGGCAAGCCGCTTCACGCGTCACCCCCTCCGAACCCAATGGACATTCTCCGCAAGTGACCGGAAAGAGACAGATATTCCCAAGCAGGTGCATGGATCGATCCGCGCCAAAGCGCGAATTGCAGAAATGACAGCGCTTTCAAATGCGCGATCAAATCAGCCTCAACCGACTCCAAGCGCCTTGAGCTTGCGATGAAGCGCCGAACGTTCCATGCCGACGAATTCCGCGGTGCGCGAAATGTTTCCGGAAAAGCGGCTGATCTGCGCGATCAGATAATCGCGCTCGAACACTTCGCGCGCCTCGCGCAGCGGCAAGCCCATGATGTGCTCGCCATTGTTGCTGGTCGGCATCGCCGGCACCATCGAGCCGACATCCTGCGGCAGCATATCGGCGGTGATGATCGCTTCCGGTCCGCCGCCGGCGAGAATCATCACGCGCTCGACGTTGTTGCGAAGCTGGCGGACGTTGCCGGGCCAGACATGCGATTGCAGCACTGCCATCGCGTCCTGGCCGATCTGGCGCTTCGGTAGTCCCGTCGCTGCCGAAATCTGGTCCATGAAATAGTCGATCAGTTCGGGAATGTCCTCGCGACGCTCCGACAGCGGCGGCACGCGGATCGGCACCACCGACAGGCGGTGATAGAGGTCTTCGCGGAAGCGCCCTTCGGCGATCTCCTCTTCCAGATTGCGCGCGGTCGAGGAGATGATGCGGACGTCGACATGCACCTTGGCGGTGCCGCCGGAACGCTGGAAGGTTTGATCGACCAGCACGCGCAAGATCTTGTTCTGCGTCTCGCGCGGCATGTCGGCGATTTCGTCGATGAACAGCGTGCCGCCATGGGCTTCTTCCAGCGCGCCCGCCTTGCGCGCCTGTTCGCCGTTGGACTGCTCGACGCCGAACAGTTCGACTTCCATCCGCTCCGACGTGATCGCGGCGGCATTGATGACGACGAACGGCCCTTCGGCCCGGCTCGATGCGTGGTGCAGCGTGCGCGCCGCCAATTCCTTGCCCGAACCGGAAGGGCCGACGATCAGGATACGGCTGTTGGCCTTGGCCGCGCGGTCGATGGTCTGGCGGAGCTGGTTCATGCAGGCCGAGCGTCCGGTCAGGCTGCTCGCGGCCGGCGCCAGTTGCTTGAGTTCCTTGACCTCGCGCTTGAGCCGCGAGGTTTCCAGCGCCCGCGTCGCCACCAGAATCAGGCGGTCGGACTTGAAGGGCTTTTCGATGAAATCATAGGCACCGCGTTTGATCGCAGCGACCGCGGTTTCGATGTTGCCGTGGCCGGAAATCATCACGACCGGGACTTCGGCGTGATCCTTCTTGATCTGCTCCAGCAGCTGCAGGCCGTCCAGCTTGGAGCCCTGCAGCCAGATGTCGAGGAACACCAGATGCGGCCTGCGATTGGCGATCTCGGCCAGCGCCGAATCGCTGTCGCGAGCCGTGCGCGTGCTG
>JAQSDT010000025.1 GCA_029946075.1 bacterium
GGCGTCTTCGTCGCCGTTGTCTTCGGGGCATATTATCTTCCCTTTCTGCGGGGACTGCAGGTCCACTGGCTGGTGGCGGCCAGCCTGTTCTTCTATGGCTATGGCCAGCCTGAACTGCTGCTGCTGCTGGCGGTCGCGGTTTTCGGCACCTACCTGTTCCTGATCCTGGCGCTGCGCAACCGGTCACGGTGGCTGCCGATCGGCGTCACCTTCAATCTCGCGCTGCTGGCGTTCTTCAAATACAAGTTGCTGTTCATCGACCCGGCATCGCCGGCCCTGACGGGCTCGGGCCCGGTCGACTTCCTGCTGCGGCTGCCGCTGCCGATCGGCATTTCGTTCTTCGTGTTCCACAACATCAGCCTGCTGGTCGATCTGACGAAGCAGAAGGCGTCGCCGCCGACGCTGACGGGCGTGTTCCTCTACATCATCTTCTTTCCGCAGCTGGTATCCGGCCCGATCACCCGCGCGGAAATGTTCATGCCGCAGATCAGGCCGAAATTCCTGGCCGACGTGCCGTTCGTCGAGGCGGCAAAATGGATTCTGACCGGGTTCTTCTTCAAGCTCTACGTCGCCAACAATCTCAACGAGATGACGGCCTATATGAGCTTCCCGCTCTACGAAACCTTGCAGATGCAGGATCGCTGGCTGCTGGTGTTTCTCTACAGCTGCCAGATCTACGCCGACTTCTTCGGCTATTCGGCGATTGCGCTCGGGCTCGGCCTGCTGTTCGGCTATCGCCTGCCGGTCAATTTCAACCTGCCGTACATCTCGACGTCGTTCTCCGAATTCTGGACGCGCTGGCATATCTCGCTGTCGACCTGGCTGCGGACCTATCTCTACGTGCCGCTCGGCGGCAATCGCCACGGCGTGTGGCGAACCTATCTGAACCTGATGATCGTGATGGGCCTCGGCGGGCTCTGGCACGGCGCCGGGCTCGGCTACCTGATGTGGGGGCTGCTGCACGGCCTGCTGCTGGTGCTGGAGCGACCGCTGCTGACGCCGCTGGCCGCGATCAAGGTTCCGGGCTTCGGCGCGGCGCGCAGGGTGTTCGTATTCTTCTGCGTCACCATGCTGTGGATATTCTTCAAGCTGCCGAATTTCGATCACGCTATTGGCTACCTCGCGGGCATGTTCGCAGCCACCAACAATCCCGCGCCGACCAAGCTGTTCTACAGTCTGGCGCTGCTCTATTCGTTGCCGGTGATGCTCCAGCATCTGGTTTCGCGTCCGCTGTTCGAGGGCAGGCTGCGACACCTCGAACCGTTGCTGTACGGTGCGATGGCCGCGCTGATGTATCTCGAAGCCGGGCCTGAATCCTCGTTCATCTATTTCCAGTTCTAGGAGGGGCTGAAACGTGTCGGCCATCCGTTGGTTTCTCTCCTGCGCCGTGACGGCTGCGATCCTCCTGATCGCCTGCGGCTTCGCCACGGCGCGCTTCGGCGGCGGGCTGCAGATGCCGGCCACGACCACGCGCGACGGCACGCTGATCACTCTGAACCGTTACATGCGCGAGCCCGTGCCCGATATCGTGCTGGTCGGAAGCTCCGTCGCGTTCCGTTTCAAGGAGGAATATTTCGCGGCACCGAGGCTGCGGAATCTGGCGCTGGCGGGTGGCTCGCCGGTCACGGGCCTCGAGATCGTCGCCAGCCGGCCGCGCATTCCATCGGTTATTCTGGTCGAAGCGAACGTCTTGTCGCGCCCGACGGACACTGAACTGGTCGAACGCTATTCACGCGAGAACGCCGAGCCGCTGTTCTTCCGGCCGCTCCGGGCTGCAGTCGCCGCCTATGAGAACACGCGCCATATGCCGATGACGAACGAACAGGTTGCCGCGGCGCTGGCCCGGCTGGTCGCGCAGCCGCCGAGCGATTTCGACAGCCGCGTCTATACCGAGCGTGCCGTCCGCGAATTCAACGCCGAAGACCCGTCAGCGACTGCGGCGGCCAATGCCAGAAGGATCGGCGAATTGATCGTGGATCTGGAGCGGCGCGGCGCACAAGTGCTGCTGTTCGAACAGCCGTTTTCTCTTCCGGTCGAAGCCGCGCATGCGGCGGTGGTCACGCGGAATATCATCCACGCGGCGTTTCCCGATCCTGCCCGCTGGCTGAAGATCGACGTCGACAGAAGCGAGCTGCGCTGGCCCGACGGCGTTCATCTGGACGAACGCTCCGCCGTCATCTTCACGCGATCGATGGAGCGGGCGTTGGCGATACGCCGATCCAGATGACGTCCTACCCGACCTTGCACGGCACGTTCAAGAATCCCCGAAACCTGACCCGGCCGCCGCGCACGGGCTCAGCACTGAGCGCATAGTCCGGAAACCGCGCCAGGAAACGCGAGATCGCCACCGCGCCTTCGAGCCGCGCCAGCGCCATCCCGGCGCATTGGTGGGCGCCGGTGCCGAAAGCGAGGTGCCGGTTCGGCGTGCGGCCGACGTCGAGACGCTCGGGATCGGAAAATTGCGCGGGATCGCGGTTGGCCGCGCCGATGCACAGCGTGACCGGCGTGCCCGCGGGCAGCGCGACGCCGCCGAGTTCGAACGGCTCGACCGTCATGCGGTTGCCGAGCTGGTTCGAACTCTCGAAACGCAGCATCTCCTCGACCGCGGTCTTGATCAGCGCGGGATCGCCGATCAGCCGCGCTTTCTCGCCGGTGTGATGCGACAACGCGACGAGGCCGTTGCCGATCAAATTGGTCGTGGTCTCGTGGCCGGCATTGAGCAGGAAGATGCAGTTGTGCAGCAATTCCTTCTCGGTCAGCCGCTCGCCATTGTCCTCCCCCTGAATGAGGCGCGTCAGCACGTCGCGGTCGGGATTGCCGGGCCTGGCCCGTCGCTGCGCCACCAGGATTTCGAGATAGGCGAGGAAGTCTCCGACCGCCTTGTTGCCGCGTGCGAACGCTTCCGCGCTGATGACCGGCTCCAGCGCGCCGAGGATGGCAAGCGACCAGTCGCGCAGCGGTTCGCGCTCGTCCTGCGGCACGTCGAGCAGATTGCCGATCACCTCAATCGGGATCGCGGCGGCGAAATCGTCGATCAGGTCGACATTGCCCTTGGCGGCGAGGCCATCGAGCAGGCGGTCGACCAGCGCGATCAGATCCGGCTCCATGCCTGCGATCGCGCGCGGCGAGAGTGCGCCCATGATGAGGCGGCGGACGCGGGTGTGGGCGGGCGGATCGTTGAAGACGAGGCTGGTGGTGTGATGTTCGTAAAGCAGGCTGTCGCCGTATTTCGGCGAGAACTCCTTCTTCTTGTCTGAGGAGAACGCCCTGGTGTTCTTGTAGGCTGCGACCAGATCGTCGTAACGGGTCAGGAAGTAGGAGCCGTTCGGCAGCCGCTTGACCGGCGCGTGCTCGCGCAGCGCGCGATAGGTCGGGTAGGGGTTGGCGTAGAATTCGCCCGGCAGCTTTTCGAGGTCGAACGTATCTGCCAGTTCGCGCGCATCCAGAGCCATGGTTCGTCACACTTGCCGACGCGACCCCGATTAGTCGCATGTGCAACTATCGAGAATGCCGCTTCCGCCGTCAACTCGCTGCGGTGACCGGTGCACGGATCAGGCGCCTTGCAGCTGAAGCTCGCGCCGGTTGTAACCAGGGCGACATGCTGCGTAATCGGAGAATCTCGGTTTCGCGCGAAAACATAAGTATAATCAGATCTATACAGGTGTGTTCCCGAAGGCGCAGTGCTTCGCTTTCTGCCGAGTGCGCTGCAATATATCCTTGACTTCGTCAAGGTGAGTGATTACTCACACGCTCATGTCCACGCTTCGCATGACCAGTGATTTGCGTCGCCAATTGATATTGGGCGCCGCGAAACGATGCTTCGCCCGTAATGGCTTCGCCGGCACCACGACCAAAAGCGTGGCGGCTGCGGCTGCCATTTCGGAAGGCCTGCTGTTCAAGCACTTCCCCTCCAAGGCGGCGCTCTATGCCGAGATTCTCGCCGAAGAGTGCGAGGCCGATCCGGATTTCGCGCATCTGCTCGGACAGGAGCCGTCGACCGGCACCCTCGTCGGACTGATCAAGGGCATGGTCGGCCACTTCATCGAAGTGTCCGACGGCTCGGACCAGGAGGAAGCGCAGCGGCTGCGGCTGATGACCACCAGCCATCTCGACGACGGCGAGTTCGCCCGGCTGCTCTACGACAAGATCGGCGGCCTGATCGGGCCGGTGTTTACGGCATCGATCGAACGCGCGATCGAGGCCGGCGACGCCGCGCGCATCGGCAACGATCCGCTCAATCTGTTCTGGTTTGCGCATCACACCGTGCTGATGGCGGCGCTGACGCGGCTGCCGGCGGTGCCGTGCCTGTCTTACGGCAATGCTGCCGGTCTCGACCGTCAGTTGTGTCAATTCATCCTGCGCGGCATCGGACTTACCGACGCCGCAATTGCTTCTCATCTGGACTGCGAGCTGTCGCCGAAATCGGGACAATCGGTAACTGCAGAAAGTGCATGACATGAATATCGTGACGGAGCCGAAAATATCGGGCAAGCCGATAACCGAGAAGCCGCACAAGCGGCCCGTTCGGTATCTGCGGTGGTTCATCATCGTCGGCGTGCTGCTGGCCTTGCTGGTCGGTGGCCTGGTCTGGTTCAACTATTTCCGCGGCAAGATGATCGCGCAGTTCTTCGCGACCATGAAGCCGCCGCCGACCAGCGTGAACATCGCAACCGCGAAGTCGGAAGTGATTCCGAACCTGCTCACCGCGGTCGGCGATCTCGCCGCCGTGCATCAGGTCAACGTCACCTCCGACGTCAACGGCCGTATCACCGAGATCCTGTTCACCGCCGGCGCCACCGTGAAGTCAGGCACGCCGCTGGTGCAACTGTTCGACGCGCCGGACCAGGGCGACCTTGCCAGCTTCAAGGCGCAGCAGCGCGTCGCGCAGCTGTCGCTGGATCGCGCCAAGCAACTGGCGGAACGCCAGTTCGGGCCGCAGGCGACCGTCGACGCGGCGCAGTCGTCCTTCGACCAGGCCAGCGCCGGCATCGCCAAGACCCAGGCGATCATCTCGCAGAAGCTGGTGCGGGCGCCGTTCGACGGCGAACTCGGCGTGCGCCGCGTTGAAGTCGGACAGTATCTCACCGCGGGCACGCAGATCGTGTCGCTGACCGATTTGTCGGCGCTCTATCTGAACTTCACCGTGACGGAAAAGGATTCCGGACAGCTCAAGGTCGGCCAGACCGTACGTATCGCGGTCGATGCCTATCCGGGCCGCCCCTTCGAGGGCAAGATCACGACGATCGAGCCGCAGATCGCGACCGAGACGCGCAACATTCGCGTGCAGGCGACGATCCAGAACCCGGAAAAGATCCTCAAGCCCGGCATGTTCGCGACCACCACCGTCGTGCTGCCGGACAAGCCGCCGGTGATCATCGTGCCGGAAACGGCGATCGACTACACGCTCTATGGCGACTCCGTCTACCTCATTACCGAGAAGAAGGCGGAAGACGGCAAGACCAGCCTGATCGCGACGCGCACCTTCGTGCAGACCGGCAACCGTGTCCACGGACAGGCCGAAGTGCTGAAGGGGCTGAAGGACGGCGACCGCGTGGTTTCGGTCGGCCAACTCAAGCTGCAATCGGGCGCGCCGGTGACGATCTCGAGCGATCCGACGCCGCCGATTCCGGCCAAGCCGCCGCGCTACTGAACCGCGAACGCGGCTTCAAGGCCGCGCCGAACATGACGGGCAGCGGCTTCGGGATGAAGCCGCGCCAAGAGATGCTGAACCCAGATGCTGAACTCAGCGGGATAAATCTGCGATGGCCTTCACGGATATTTTCATCAAGCGCCCGGTGCTGGCGCTCGTCGTCAGCCTGCTGATCCTGCTGATCGGTCTGCGCGCCGCGAGCGTGCTGCCGATCCGGCAGTATCCGAAACTGTCGAACACCGTGGTGACCATCACCACGGTTTATCCAGGCGCATCGGCCAGCCTGATCCAGGGCTTCATCACCACGCCGATCGAGCAGGCGGTGGCTTCCGCGGAGGGCATCGACTACATCACCTCGTCGTCGGTTCAGGGCACCAGCACGATCCAGGTCTTCGTCAAGCTGAACTTCGACCCCAACCAGGCGCTGACCGAAGTGCTGGCGAAGGTGAACTCGGTCAAATACCTGATCCCGAGGGAATCGAACGACCCGATCGTCGTGAAGACGACCGGCCAGACCACGGCTGTAATGTACCTCGGCTTTTCCAGCACCGAACTCTCTGGTTCCGCGATCTCGGATTATCTGACGCGCGTGGTGCAGCCGGTGCTGTCGACGGTGGACGGCGTCGCTTCGGCCGACATTCTCGGCGGGCAGACGTTTGCGATGCGCCTCTGGCTCGATCCGGTAAAAATGGCCGGGCGCGGCGTATCGCCGAGCGACGTTTCGGCGGCGATCCAGGCCAACAACTTCCAGGCAGCGGCCGGCCAGGCCAAGGGCTATCTGGTGGTCTCGAACGTCCAGACCAACACCGACCTTCGAAACCTCGACCAGTTCAGGAAGATGATCATCAAGTCGCGGGACGGCGGCTTCGTGCGCATCGAGGACGTTGCGACCGTCGAGCTCGCGGCGCAAAGTTCTGACGCCAGCGTGGCGTTCAGCGGCGAGCGCGCGATCTTCATCGGCGTGCAGGCGACGCCGCAAGGCAATCCGCTGACGCTGGTCAAGGGCGTGCGGGCGCTGCTGCCGGAAATCGAGCGTAATCTGCCGCCGTCGATGAATATGAAGGTGGCCTACGACTCCACCAAGTTCATTCAATCGTCGATCGACGAAGTGCAGGCGACGCTCGGCGAAGCGGTGCTGATCGTCGTGGTCGTGATCTTCCTGTTCCTGGCCTCGTTCCGCTCGGTCATCATTCCCGTCGTCACGATTCCGCTGTCGCTGATCGGCGTCTGCAGCCTGATGCTGGCGATGGGATTCAGCTTCAACCTCTTGACCCTGCTGGCGATGGTGCTGGCGATCGGCCTCGTGGTCGACGACGCCATCGTGGTGGTGGAGAATATCCACCGCCATCTGGAGGAGGGTAAAACGCCGGTTCAGGCATCGCTGCAAGGCGCCCGCGAAATCGTCGGCCCCGTCATCTCGATGACGATCACGCTGGCGGCGGTGTACGCGCCGATCGGCTTCCTCGGCGGCCTCACCGGCTCGCTGTTCCGCGAATTCGCCTTCACGCTCGCCGGCTCGGTGATCGTCTCCGGCATCGTCGCGCTGACGCTGTCGCCGATGATGTGCTCGGTGCTGCTGACGAATGCCGAGGAAGGGCGCTTTGCCAGGATCGTCAACCGCGTGTTCGGCGCGATGACGCGCTGGTACGGCCGCCAGCTCGATCGTTCGCTCGATTACCGCGCGATCACCGGCCTGTTCGCGGTGACGATGCTGGGGCTGGTCGGCTTCCTCTATATGCACACCGCGAAGGAACTCGCGCCGGAAGAAGATCAGGGCATCGTGTTCTCGGTGACGAAGGCGCCGAAATACGCCAACATCGACTACGTCGATTTCTACGGCGACAAGCTGGACAAGGCGTTCGCAAAGTTCCCCGAAACCGATCTGCGCTTCGTGCTCAACGGCATCAACGGTCCGCAGGGCGGTATTGCCGGCATGCTGCTCAAGCCGTGGGATGAGCGCAAGCGCTCCTCGATCCAGCTGAAGCCGCTGGTGCAGGCGGAGCTTTCCAAGATCGAGGGCGTGCAGGCGTTTGCGTTCAATCTGCCGGCGCTGCCGGGCGGCCCCGGCGGCCTGCCGGTGCAGATGGTCATCAACTCGACCGCCGGCTTCCAGGTCGTCTACGAGCAGATGGCGAAGATCAAGGACGCCGCGCGCAAGAGCGGCATGTTCATCGTCTCCGACAGCGACCTCGACTTCAACCAGCCGGTGGTTCGCGTGTCCATCGACCGTTCCAAGGCGAGCGACCTCGGCATCAACATGGCGCAGGTCGGCGCCACCCTGCAGACGCTGCTCGGCGGCAACTACGTCAACCGCTTCAACCTCGAGGGACGATCCTATCAGGTAATCCCGCAGGTGCCGCGCAGCCTGCGATTGTCGCCGGAAGCGCTCGGCGGCTACTACGTTCCGACCAACACCGGACAATTGGTGCCGCTGTCGACGATCGTCTCGATCGAGACCGGTACCGATCCGAACTCGCTGACGCGCTACAACCAGCTCAACTCCGCGACCTTCTCGGCGGTGCCGATGCCGGGCGTGACGGTCGGGCAGGCGGTCGACTTCCTCGAAGGGGAAGCCAAGAAGATGCCGACCGGCTTCGGTCACGACTACCTGGCCGACTCCCGCCAGTATGTGCAGGAAGGCAACCAGCTCGCGATCACCTTCGGGTTTGCGCTGATCATCATCTTCCTCGTGCTGGCGGCGCAGTTCGAAAGCCTGCGCGATCCGCTGGTGATCATGATCAGCGTGCCGATGGCGATCGTCGGCGCCCTGATCCCGCTGTTCTTCGGCGTCGCGACCATGAACATCTATACCCAGGTCGGCCTGCTGACGCTGGTCGGGCTGATCACCAAGCACGGCATCCTGATGGTGGAGTTCGCCAACGAACTGCAACTCAAGGAAGGCCTCGACCGCCGTTCCGCGATCGAGATGGCGGCGCGTATCCGCCTTCGTCCGATCCTGATGACGACGGCGGCGATGGTCACGGGCCTGATCCCGCTGCTGACCGCGACGGGCGCCGGCGCCGCCAGCCGGTTCTCGATCGGTCTCGTGGTGGTGTCGGGCATGTCGATCGGCACGCTGTTCACGCTGTTCGTGCTCCCTGCCGTCTATGTGACGATGGCGACCAACCACCAGGCCAAGGCCGATTCGCAGCGGAACAAGGAAATCGCCGATTTCGACGTCGGCAACTCCGCGCTCAAGCCGGGCTGAGCTTTCGGCCATCGGTTGAAATCACGGGCGACGGCAGCGGACAGGCTGC
>JAQSDT010000026.1 GCA_029946075.1 bacterium
CGTCGTCCGGCCTGGTGCCGAACAACGACCCGACACTGATGTTCACCAATGCCGGCATGGTGCAGTTCAAGAACGTCTTCACCGGGCTGGAGAAGCGCGCCTACAGCCGCGCCGTGACCTCGCAGAAATGCGTCCGCGCCGGCGGCAAGCACAACGACCTCGACAATGTCGGCTACACCGCGCGGCATCTGACCTTCTTCGAGATGCTCGGCAATTTCTCGTTCGGCGACTACTTCAAGGAACGTGCGATCGAGCTCGCCTGGAACCTGATCACGAAGGATTTCGGGCTCAAGAAGGACAAGCTGCTCGTCACCGTCTACCACACCGACGACGAGGCGGCCGATCTCTGGAAGAAGATCGCGGGTTTTTCGGACGATCGCATCATCCGCATTCCGACCTCGGACAATTTCTGGGCGATGGGCGACACCGGCCCGTGCGGGCCGTGTTCGGAAATCTTCATCGACCGCGGCGAGCATATCTGGGGCGGGCCTCCGGGCTCGCCGGAAGAGGATGGCGATCGCTTCCTCGAATTCTGGAATCTCGTGTTCATGCAATATGAGCAGGTGACGAAGGAGGAGCGCGTGGCGCTGCCGCGTCCCTCGATCGACACGGGTTTGGGGCTGGAGCGCATGGCCTGCATCCTGCAGGGCGTCGACAGCGTGTTCGAGACCGATCTGTTCCGTCATCTGATCGAGGCGACCTCCTCGGCGCTCGGCAACGGACCGGAAGAGAACAACGTCGCGTCGTTCCGCGTCATCGCCGACCATCTGCGCTCGTCGGCCTTCCTCGTCGCCGACGGCGTGCTGCCCTCGAACGAAGGCCGCGGCTATGTGCTGCGCCGGATCATGCGCCGCGCGATGCGCCATGCGCAGTTGCTCGGCGCGAAGGATCCCCTGATGCACCGGATCGTTCCGGCGCTGGTGCGCGAGATGGGGCAGGCCTATCCGGATCTGGTGCGCGCCGAAAAGCTGATTGAGGAAACGCTGCGGCTGGAAGAGACGCGCTTCCGCAAGACGCTGTCGCGCGGACTTTCGATTTTGGACGAGAAGAGCGCGGGTCTGAAGAAGGGCGACATGTTCGACGGCGATACCGCGTTCACGCTTTACGATACCTACGGTTTCCCGCTGGATCTGACGCAGGACGCACTGAAATCGCGCGGCATCAGCGTCGACCAGGCCTCGTTCACCGATGCGATGGAACGGCAGAAGGCCAAGGCGCGCGAGTCGTGGAAGGGCTCGGGCGATACCGCCAGCGAGAACATCTGGTTCCCGCTGCGCGAAAAACTCGGCGCCACCGAATTCCTCGGCTATGACACCGAGAGCGCCGAAGGCGTGGTCACCGCGCTGGTAAAGGACGGCAAGGACGCCGACAGCCTCAAGACGGGCGAGACCGGTTCGATCGTCTTGAACCAGACGCCGTTCTACGCGGAGTCCGGCGGTCAGGTCGGCGACACCGGCCTTTTGATCGGCGAGGGCGTCAAGTTCCGCGTGTCAGACACGCAGAAGCGGGCCGGCGATCTGTTCGTGCATGTCGGTACGGTCGAGCAGGGCACGCTGAAGCTCGGCGCTCCGCTGCAGCTCGAGGTCGATCATGGCAGGCGCTCCTCGATCCGCGCCCATCACTCGGCGACGCATCTGCTGCACGAGGCGCTGCGGCAGGTGCTCGGCGATCACATCGCCCAGCGCGGCTCGATGGTGGCGCCGGATCGTTTGCGCTTCGACTTCGTGCATCCCAAGCCGATCACGGCGGAAGAGCTCGCGCGCGTCGAGGACATCGCCAACGAGGTGGTGCTCGAGAACGACGAGGTGACGACGCGGCTGATGGGCGTGGACGACGCCCGCGAGGCCGGGGCGCGTGCGCTGTTCGGCGAAAAATACGGCGACGAGGTTCGCGTGGTCTCGATGGGCAAGCAGGCCCGCGAGCAGGGGACGAACGCGCTTGGCTGGTCGGTCGAACTGTGCGGCGGCACCCATGTACGCCGCACCGGCGATATCGGCCTGATTTCGGTGACGGCCGAAAGCGCCGTTGCCTCGGGCGTGCGCCGCATCGAGGCGCTGACCGGGCGCCACGCGCGCAAGGCCGCCAACGACACCATGGCGCTGGCGAAGACCGCGGCGTCGGAACTGCGCACCACCGTCGACGACATGCCGGCGCGCATCGCCGCCTTGATGGAAGAACGCAAGAAGCTGGAGCGCGATTTGTCGGAAGCGCGCAAGAAGCTTGCAATGGGCAGCGGCCCCGGCGTTTCCGGTTCGCACCGCACCGAGGACGACTACCGTGAAGTCGGCGGCGTCAAGCTGATGGCGAAGAGCGTCTCGGGCATCGAGATGAAGGATCTGAAGAGCCTCGCCGACGCCGGCAAGAAACAGCTCGGCTCCGGCGTCGTCGCGATCGTCAATGTCGGCGACGACGGCAAGGCCGGCATCGTGGTCGGGGTCACGCCCGATCTCGTCTCGCGCTTCAGCGCGGTCGATCTCGTCAAGGTCGCTTCCGAAGCGCTCGGCGGCAAGGGCGGCGGCGGCCGGCCCGACATGGCGCAGGCCGGCGGGCCCGACGGCACCAGGGCCGATGCGGCGCTCTCGGCCATCGAACAGGCAATGGCCGGCGCCTGATTGGAGTAGATGACGGTGGCGACAGATCCGGGGACACGCAGCAGCAGCGGCCCGGATATGCGGCACCGGATCTACGAACTGCTCGAACACGATCATCTGCCGCATTCGGTCGGCTCGCGTTTCGCGCAGGCGATCGTGGCGATCATCGCGCTCGACGTGGCGGCGATGATCCTGGCTTCGGTCCCCGAAATCGATGCGCCGTTCGGCCGGCTGTTCACGGCGATCGAAATCGGCGCGGTGCTGGCCTTCGCGCTGGAATATCTGGCGCGGTTGTGGAGCGTGGCCGGGCATTCGATGCGCGCGGTCACGGCGACGCGGGCGAGATTCGATTACGCGCGCTCCGGCCTCGGCATCGTCGACCTGATGGCCTTCCTGCCCTCGGCCGTCGCGCTGGTGATCGGCGATCGCCACACGCTGGTACTGTTCGGCATGCTGCCGTTCTTAAAGCTGGTGCGCTATTCGCCGGCGCTGCGTTCCTTGCTGGAAGTGCTGCAGGCCGAACGGCGCGCGCTGTTCGGCTGCGTCGTCATCCTGGCCGGCGCGGTACTGGTGTTCGCCTCGCTGCTGTATGCGATCGAGCACAATGTGCAGCCCGACAAGTTCGGCACCATTCCGCAGGCGATGTGGTGGGCGATCGTGACGCTCGGCACCGTCGGTTATGGCGACGTCGTGCCGGCGACCGCGCTCGGCAAGATGGTGTCGGTGGTCGCGATCGTGGTCGGCTTTGCCATGATCGCGCTGCCGGTGGCGATCATCTCGCGCGCCTTTGCCGACGAGGTGCGGCGGCGCGACTTCATCGTCACCTGGAGCATGCTGGCGCGGGTGCCGCTGTTCGCGCGGCTCGGCGCTGGCGAAATCGCCGACATCACGCGGCTGCTGCGGGCGCAGACCATCGAGGCGGGCGAGGTGCTGGTGCGGCGCGGCGATCCGGCGTCGTCGATGTATTTCATCGCCACCGGAGAAGTGCAGATCGAACTGCCGAGCCAGTGCGTGCGGCTGTCGGACGGCACCTTCTTCGGCGAGATCGCGCTGCTGCACCGGACCAAGCGCAGCGGCACGGTGACGGCGAAGCGCCGAACCAAGCTGCTGGCGCTCGACGCGCAGGATTTCCACGCCCTGATCGAGCGGCTGCCGGATCTCGCCGCGCATGTGAAACAGACCGCCGAGGCGCGGCTGGCGGACACGGCCGATTTGCTGAAGGGCGACATCGCCGCCGGCGAGATCGCGCTGGCGGAACGGGATTAAGATTAAGGCTTGTCGAGATACGGGCGATCACCATGAATAGCATGGGGCCCGCACGAGTTACCGCCGTCATTGCGAGCGAAGCGAAGCAATCCATAGTGCCGCAGGCTGAGGCATGGATTGCTTCGTCGCTCCGCTCCTCGCAATGACGGAGAGAGTGATTGAAGCCTACTTCATCGCCTTTTCGAGGTTCTCGGCGACCTTGTCGAGGAAGCCGGTGGTCGAGAGCCAGCGCTGGTCGGCGCCGACCAGGAGCGCAAGGTCCTTGGTCATGTAGCCTTCCTCGACGGTATCGACGCAGACCTTCTCCAGCGTCTTGGCGAACTTCGCCAGCGGCTCGTTCTTGTCCAGCTTGGCGCGATGGGCGAGGCCCTGCGTCCAGGCGAAGATCGAGGCGATCGAGTTGGTCGAGGTTTCCTTGCCCTTCTGATGTTCGCGGTAATGCCGCGTCACCGTGCCGTGGGCGGCTTCCGCTTCCACCACCTGGCCATCGGGCGTCAGCAGCACCGAGGTCATCAGGCCGAGCGAGCCGTAGCCCTGCGCCACCGTGTCGGACTGCACGTCGCCGTCGTAGTTTTTGCAGGCCCAGACGTAGCCGCCGGACCATTTCAGCGCCGAGGCGACCATGTCGTCGATCAGGCGATGTTCGTAGGTCAGGCGCTTGGCCTCGAAGTCCTTCTTGAAGTCCTTCTCGTAGACTTCCTCGAAGATGTCCTTGAAGCGGCCGTCATAGACTTTCATGATGGTGTTCTTGGTCGACAGATACACCGGATAGCCGCGGCTGAGGCCGTAGGTGAGCGAAGCGCGGGCGAAGTCGCGGATCGAGTCGTCGAGATTGTACATGCTCATGGCGACGCCGGCGCCGGGCGACTTGAACACCTCGCGCTCGATCACGGTGCCGTCCTCGCCGACGAACTTCATCGTCAGCGTGCCCTTGCCGGGGAACTTGATGTCGGTGGCGCGGTACTGGTCGCCATAGGCGTGGCGGCCGATGATGATCGGCTTGGTCCAGCCGGGAACGAGGCGCGGCACGTTCTTGCAGATGATCGGCTCGCGGAAGATCACGCCGCCGAGGATGTTGCGGATGGTGCCGTTCGGCGACTTCCACATTTCCTTCAGGCCGAATTCCTTCACCCGGGCCTCGTCAGGGGTGATGGTGGCGCATTTGACGCCGACGCCGACCTTCTTGATGGCGTTGGCGGCGTCGATCGTGACCTGGTCGTTGGTCGCGTCGCGATATTCCATTCCGAGGTCAAAATACAGGAGTTCGACATCGAGGAAGGGGTTGATCAGCTTGTCCTTGATGTACTGCCAGATGATCCGGGTCATCTCGTCGCCATCGAGTTCGACGACGGGGTTGGTCACCTTGATTTTTGCCATGACGGAAGGGGCCTTTTCTCGGAAAACCGCGCTGATTGGGCGGGGTGGGTGATTATATCCGGCCTATAGCACTGCAAACCGGCCGGTGAAAGCCAAGCCGTTATGCACTTTATGCCGATCCTTTGGAGTTTTAGGTCTGACGCGTTTTCCAGACGCGAACCGGGTCCCACTTCGCTCGAAAACGCTATCCAAAACGCCGAAGCTCAGAACGCCGCCTGGGTCGCCGTCCCCGCCACCACGTACCAGGTCACGAACAGGCCGCAGATCAGGGCGCCGGGCAGGCTGGAGCCGGTCCGCCGCCAGGTGAAGGTCGCGATCACAGCGCAGATCGCCAGCAGCGGCACGAACTGGATGGCGACGATGGTCGACAGCGGCACGAAGCCGGGATCCGGCAGCGGGTTGAACAGCTTTCCGGTCAACCAGAGGATGGCGTATTGGCCGCCCACCAGCACCATGAAGCCCAGCGTCAGCGCGAGGATGTTGGTCACGTAGAGCGTGCCTCGCGGCGCAGCCATGGTCGAGAAATTGCGATGCAGGACGTGCAGCGCGATGACGAAAAACGCCGTGAACGGCACCAGGTAGATCAGGAAGATCAGGAACTGCTTCGCGCTCATCAATTTGACCGCGACGATCCAGAACCGGAAGTCGATCTTGAAGGCGAAATCCGCGAGCCACAGCGCGGCATAGCCGATCGCCACCGAGGCCACCGCGATCACCAGCGATTGCCCGATGACGCCGGACCGGCTGGCGCGTTTGGGTGCGAACCGCATCAGGGCCAGCGTGATCAGGGCGTTGATGACGGCCCAGACCAGGATCTGGTTGGTGATCCCCTGCGGCAGGAAGGCGGACGGTTTGACGAAGGTGCCGCCCAGCGCGAAGGCCGGATAGTAGGTGAGCGCCGGGATGAAGGCCGACAGGATAAAGGCCATGGTCCAGCGCCGGCCGCTGGCGGCGGAATGCTCGGGCGTGGTGCCGTCGGCCACTTCCGGCAGCCGCAGGCGGGAATACATCGGGGCTTCCAGCAGGGCGTCGAAGGCGCCGATCAGCAGCGCCACGAAGCCGAGCAGCGCGATCAGCGTGCCGATCTCCTTGCGGAACCAGATCTGGTCGTCGGCCGGCCGCGGCGTGCCGCCTTGCAGGGTTTTGGCGAACCAGTCCAGCGCGTGGCCGATGGCCTCGTGGGAGATGTGCTCCGCCGGATGGGTGATGGCGGGGGTGTAGAGCACGCGCGCCGTCCCCTGCGCGATATCGCCATAGACCTTGCCGGGCTCGACCGGGCCCGGCGTGCCGAACATCGCCCATAGTTTCGGGCTCCGGGTGACGTCGCGGGCCTTTTCCTCGCCCCACATCAGCGCCGAGAATTCCTCATATCGGGCGAACACCAGCGCCGCGTTGCGCGGCCAGCTGGCGGTGCCGTCGGCGGCGAACGGCTTTCCGGTGGAGGAGCCCTCCAGCACCATCGACTTGTAGTCGTTGGGCATGGCGGTGGCGGCGGCGAGCACGGTCCAGCCGCCCATCGAGTGGCCCTCAAGGCCGATATTGTTCTTGTCGACGATATCGAGGCTGCGCAGGTAAGCGAGGCCGTCCGGACCGCCGAACCCGTTCGCGAAGGCGGGCGGGTCGCTGTAGCCATGGCCGGTCTGGTCGAGGGCCAGCACGACATAGCCGCGGCGGGCGAACTCGATGGCGAAGCCGTCCTGGGTCTCGCGCGAATTGATGTAGCCGTGGACGGCGAGGATGCCGGGGGCGGGGGTCTGCGGCGTGGCATTTGGCGGGATGTAAAGCAGGGCGCTCATAGTGTTGCCCTTGGCACCCTTGAACCTGACGTCCTGGATCTTGATGCCACCCGAGGTCTGCGTCAGGTGGGCCAGCAGCCCGCCCGCCACGATCAGGACCGCGCCAAAAATCGCCAACGACCACCTGCCGCGCATCGACGCCCCCCGTTTCGACCCGCGCCGTTGACCGGTTTTCGGGCTCGTTTGCAGCTTCGCTTTGTTTGTGATTGGTAACTTATCCGAAAGCAGAACGCGCGCAAGCGCGTTTGGCTGGAAGCCCTCTGAAGGCTTTGACCGGTGCGGCGGAGACGCTACTAAGCCGGGCAGCAGGCGCGGGATTTCAAACCATCATCAGCGCGCGGGATTTGGGATCGGACGCCACTTCGCGTCCTGATTCAAATTCTTCAGACGTTGAATCAAGATCGCAACTTGAATCAGAAAGTGAAGTCACGAATGTCCGGTTCGGGCACCGATAAAACCAAGTCCGGTTGGGAGTTAGCCGGACCTGTTGTGATTCTCGTAGAGCCTCAGCTCGGCGAGAATATCGGCATGGCCGCGCGCGCCATGGGCAACTTCGCACTTTCGCGTTTAAGGATCGTGAAGCCGCGCGACGGCTGGCCGAACATCGCAGCCCAGCGTGCGGCGGCCGGCGCCGATCAGATTCTGGATCACGCCGAACTGTTCGATACGGTGGAAGCCGCGGTTGCGGATCTTTCGTTGTTGTTCGCCACCACCGCCCGCGCGCACGACCAGGCCAAGCCGGTGGTCGCGCCGGCGGAAGCGGCAAGTGAGATCGTGTCGCATGTCGCGGCCGGCGGCGGCGCCGGCATCCTGTTCGGGCGCGAGCGCTACGGGTTGCAGAACGAAGAGGTCGCGCTCGCCAACCGGATCATCACCTTCCCGGTCAACCCCGGCTTCGCCTCGCTGAATCTCGCGCAGGCGGTGCTGCTGGTCGGCTACGAATGGTTCAAGCATTCGACCGGCGGCACCTTGCCGTTCGCGATGCCGGAGCGATCCGAGCCGGCGTCGCAACACCAGATGCAGGCCTTCTTCGACAATCTGGTCGGGGAACTCGACAAGGTCGAATTCCTCCGGCCGGCGGAGAAGCGCGAGACCATGCTGGTCAATCTGCGCAACATCTTCACCCGGATGGACCCGACCAAACAGGACATGCACACCCTGCACGGGGTTGTCATGGCGATCGCCGAGGGGCGCAAGGGGCCGGCCAAGGGCGGCGTGCTCGACGGCGCGCAGGCCACCCGGCTCCGGGCCTTGCTGGCCGAGCAGGGTAATGGCGGCGCCACCGCCGACAACAGCAGCACCGTCCGCGGGCTCGCCCGTCTGCTCCGGCGCAACCCGACGGACGCCGAGCGGATTCTGTGGCAGGCGCTGACCCGGGACCGCCGCTTCGCCGGGCAATTCAAACGCCAGACCCCGGTCGGCCGTCACATCCCGGACTTTGTCTCGTTCGTGCACCGGATCGCGATCGAACTGGTCAATGCCGACGAATCCGACGCCATCGCGGCCGATCGCGCCGGCCGCAAGGCCTGGCTGGAAGCGCGCGACTATCGGGTGATCGAAATGCCGGTCGGCGATGTCGAGGCCGATCTGGCGGCGGAGATGGAGCGGCTGGAGGCGGCGGTGCAGGCGTCGCGCTGACGGGACCCGTTGTGGCGCCCGCCACATTCGGGGCATATATTTGGTTGATGGTCAGAAGGATGTTCACCAGACTTGCTCTTGCGCTGTCTTGTTCCTTGCTCTGCGTGGGAGTGGGAAGCGCATACGCCCAATCCGCCCCGCTGCGGTATTGGACCCCGGGCTGGTCCATGGGCCTCGCCGGCGCTGCCGCCGATCAGAACCTCGACTCGTACGGAAACT
>JAQSDT010000027.1 GCA_029946075.1 bacterium
GCCACGCCGTTTTGTGCAGGAAATCGCCGGCAATTTCGTGCTGGATATTCACGAGATGCCGACCGAGATGCCCGAGCAGTTCATGTACATGATGTGGCACGCCAACAGCGAGCACGACCCCGGTCACATCTGGCTGCGGGAATCGATGATGCAGGCCGCGCAATCCAATCGGTGAGAGCGTGGCGCCGCGCGCGCCAGGGAAATACCGGGAAAACAAACGGCGAGGCAAACGGTCGGAAGAACGCAGTTTCCTGCGAAGCCGCGCCCGCGACGCCGGCATGACTCGAACACGCCACGACCGTGTCGCGCTTCGGCATCCGCGTCTCAGAAATTCGGCGCCAGCGTCAGCTTGAGGCCATCGAGCTCAGGCGTCATGCGGATCTGGCACGACAAGCGGGAATGGTCGCCAGGCTCCGCTGCCTCGGACAACGTCATTTCTTCGTCCTGCGATTTCGCGACGATCTTGGGCGCCCAGGCCTCGTCGATATAAACATGACATGTCGCGCACAGGCAGCAGCCGCCACACTCCGCCTTGATGGGCAGCCCCGCCGCCTTGAGCGATTCCATCACCGACCAGTCGGCTTCGGCGTCGATTTCGTGAGTAACGCCAGCGTAGTCGGTGACGACGATCTTCATGCTGCCTTGAACTTCTTCTGGAGGGAGGTCGAGGTGATGGCATATTGGAACAGCAACCTATTGTTCGGCCGCAAATACCGAAAATGCCTGCTGCGCCATCAGCGCGGTTTCGTGGAAGCCCGACAAAATCAGCTTGAGCTTGCCCGGATGCTGGTCACGGCGATCTCTCCCGTTCGCAAATATTCCAACTGTCAGACGCCGTTTTGCTTGAGTCGCGCGCGCGCGGCGTCCGGGCTTTCGGCGCGTCGATACTCCTCGATGCCGGCGAGGCGGTCAGCGGGCACGACCTGGTCGAGCGTCGTGCCAGGTGGCGGCTGAAGACCTGGCGGAAACATTGCCAGCTTCTGCGCGGCGGCGAGCTTGTCATCGCGGCCAAGGCTGATGTCTCGCTCGTTGGTTCCAGCGACCGGCTTGCCGGCGACGCCGTTCACCACTTCGAGATCGAACCACCAGCGCTTGATCAGGTTGCGCTTGCCGTTCTGCAGCTTGTCATCCATGGCGATGATGGCCGGACGTGAGGTCGGAACATTGATCGACAGATCGGCGAGCCGGCGCGCCTCGACCGTGTCCTCGCGGTTCCATGGGCACATCTTCATGCAGCGCCCGCACGCCGAGCCCTTCATCTGGGTGACGCGGTACTTGGTGCATTTCTCGACGTCGGCCTTCCATATCTCGTAGCCGTTGAACATCACCTTCGGGCCGAAGCTGATGGCGTTGCAGGGGCATTCGCGCGCGCATTTACGGCACTGGTTGCAGAAGTCCTGCAGGCCGAAATCGATTGGCCGATCGACCGCCATCGGCAGGTCGGTGGTGAAGACGATCGATTTCGAGCGCGGGCCGATGAACGGGTTGAGCAGCGTGTCGCCGATGCGCGAGACCTCACCCAGCCCCGCCATCAGGATCGCCGGGTTGTGGATGACTTCCGAATGGGCGTTGGAATGAGACCGCGCCGAATAGCCCAGCTTGCGGCAATGCGCCGCCATCACGCCGGCTATCTCGGCGCCGCGCAGATAGGCGCGCATCGATTGTGATGCCGATATCCAGTCATCGCCCGATGCGCCTTCCATGGTCTCGTAGCCCTGGTCGATCAGCATCACCACGGCGTATTCATGGTAGGCTTCAATTGGCCGGCCTTCGACCTCGTCGGTGGCGTAATACATCCAGGGCTCGGCGCGGCAGACGCCGACGAAATCGGCGCCGAGGAAATAGCCGAGCGCCTTGATCGCGTCGGCGTTGCGCCCGATGTCGAACAAATCGCCGCCACGCCCGGTCGGTTGCAGCTTTTCACGCCCGCCTTGCAACGGCACCATGTTCTGGATCAGTGGCTGCATCCCGAGCGCGAGCGGATGCTTCATCGGGAAGCGCTTCTTTTCCTGCTTTGGTTTCTCGCCGAGATCGCCAGCCTCGGCGCGCTTGAAGAAGTCGCCGCGCTTGGCAACGCGACGGATCTCTTGCCGGATGACGAGCGTGGTCGGCACATCGACCCGCTTGATCGTCTCCATTGGATAGCGGCCGAGCTGCATTGGGCGCAGTTCGTCCTCGTCGCATTCCCAACCGGGCCGCGTGCCGTCGATCCCGAAATAGGCCTCTGGCGCCATCTCGCCGAGATCGCCATCCGGCGCAAGCGGCGCATCTGTGGCCAACCCATAGTCCGTCGTCACGACGCCGAGCCGGAAGCCGCGCTTGAGGAACGGCGCAACGAGCCTGCCGTCGACCGATCGGGCCACGCCGGCGCGGATCGCCAGTCTCGACAGATCGACCAGGGTGTCATCGGCGAAGTGGCCGCGTGCCGAACATCCCAGCCAACGCACATAGCCCGACAGGATCGCGGCGATCTCGCCGCAGCGCATGTCGGAGCGCGCGCCGTTCGCACCGCGAATCCAGATGTCGCCCGGCTCGCCCGGTTTCGGCTCTCGGCCGAACTCGACCGCGAAGACCAGCGCGTGGCTGTCGGCCGGATGATCGGGCGCGAGCCAATCGTCCGGTTCGATCAGGCAAGTGCCGACGATCGTCGCGTCGAGAAAATAGGCGGACGCCTTGAGATTCTCCGCGCGTCGCTGCGGGTCATCGGGTATCGCCGGCGATGGCGGCGCCACCGGGCCCTGGAGGAAACGCCGGAACAGCGTTGCATATTCGCGCGCATGCTCGGCGACGGAGTCGGGCGAAGCCGGATTGACGTCTTCCGGAACGGCGGCTGAGGCCGCGGTGACGTTCTCGGCCCGCGCCAGCCGCTCAAGCGGCAGGGGGCCGAGATGATTCGGCCGCTCACGGTTGGAGTAGACCCGCATATGTGTCTCCCGCGTCCCGGCCTGCATCTGCCTGGAGAGCTTCGGATTCTTGACAGGTCTGAAGGATAGGCGCAAAGCACGCCCCATAACTATATCTCAAATGGAATAGTAACTATTCTCATGTCGTACGAGCATGACATCAGCCTGCGGCACCTGCGGGTGTTTGACGTGCTGATCACCGAGCGTTCGCTGACGCGCGCCGCCAGCGTACTCGACACGTCTCAGCCGGCCTTGAGCAAGGTTCTGACGCGCCTGCGGGCGCATTTCGCCGACCCGCTCTTCGTTCGGGTTGGCTTCGCCATGGCGCCGACCGCGCGGGCGCTGGAAATTGCCGAACCAGTACGCAGGATCCTGGCGACGTCATCGACGCTCGGCCCGGCGCCGGCGCCATTCGACCCGGCGACATCGCAACGGGCCTTCAGCCTGTTCATCTCGGATGTCGGCGCGCTGCGCTTGTCGCCGCCGCTGATGCGGCGGCTGGAACGCGAAGCATCAAATATCCGCATCCGGATCATCCCACTCGATGGGCGGCAGCTCCTGCCCAAGCTCGAGGCTGGCGAAGCCGATATCGCCATCGGCGCGTTTCCGGGCCTGATTCAGGGCATCCGCCGCCGCAAACTGTTTCTGGAAAGCTATGTCGGCGTGGTGCGCCGGCATCATGCCTTCGTGGCCACTCCGCCCGATCGTGCGCGTTTTCTCGCAGCGCGGCATGTGCTCGTGACAGCGCACGAGACCGGTCATGCGCATGCCGAGGCCGAGCGCATCCTCGAGACAACGATCCCCGAGGCGAACCTGGCGTTGCGCGTGCCCGGCTTCGTCGCCGCGGCAATGGCGGTGAAGCGTACGGACATGGTGGCGACCATGCCGGCCAATCTCGCAGCCTATGTCTCGCAGGAGTTCGATCTCGCAATCGTCCCTGCGCCGCTCGATCTGCCGCGCGTCGAGATCGTGCTGTCCTGGCACGAGCGCTTCCATCGCGATCCCGCCAATCGCTGGATCAGGCGCGTCCTGTTCGAAATCCTTGGAAAACGCTACCGCAGAACGTCTCAGGCGGCGTAGAACGCCTGCAGCAACTCACGCTGGTTGGCGACGCCGACGCGTTCATAGGCGTGCTTGCGGTGCGTGATCACACTTGTCGCCGCGATCCCGAGCCAGTTGCCGATTTCCTCCGCCGTCAGGCCCACGACCACGCCGGCGGCGACATCGGCCTCGCGGCGCGACAGCGTCGGAAAACGCTCGATCACCCGGGCGCGCGACGTATCGAGGTCAACGGCGTCGTCACGCCACAGTTCGAGATGGCGCAGCGCAGCGGCGCGGACATAGGGGAAGAATCTCAGCAGCGAGTCGCGATCGATTTCCGGCAGATTACCGCCGGCGCGACCGCCATAGAAGCTCACCGAGAACGGCAGGCCGCGATCGGTATGGCTGAGCAGCGACAAACGATCGGCGATTTGCGCCCGGTCGTAACACCAAGTGCGATAGCTCGCGGTCGGAACGTCATCGCGCTTCAAATAGGTGGTGACCGTCTTGTCCCGGCCGTCGCCATCGAACATCACGTCGATGTTGGGATCGTCGCGATAGTGCCGCTTGACGTAATGGTCGGCGGCGGAATCGGCGAAGCGCTGGCCGGGCCGGCCTTCGGTGCCGACGAAGATCGGCTTGTCTTTGGTCGGAAACATGAAGATCGAGACGAAGTCGACCGGAGCGAAGGCGCGGCTCGCCTCGAGCAGCTCATGCACGAATTCGGATCGGCCGACGGCGCGCACCAGCCCACAGGCCGCACTGTAGGGACCCGCGAGTCTGTCGGTCACTCCCCCGGCCTGCTGCACCAACAAGATCCCGCCTCCCCTCTGCACGGCTCTGTGATCGGCCGTTTTCATGATTATACGCCGAAACGGTTGCCTTTCAAACCATTCTCAGCCGGCGCGCACCGTCTGATCGATGGCGCCGAAGATCGAGCCGCCGCCGCTGTCGAACATCTCGATACGGACGCGCTCGCCCCGGGCAAGGAAGGGCGTCCGGGCTTCGCCATGCTCAATCATGTCGCGGGCTCGCCGCTCCGCGATGCAGGCGGCACCCACGGTCGGGTCGGCATTCGAGACGGTGCCGGATCCGATGATTCCGCCGGGTCCGATCGGGCGCGTGCGCGCGACATGCGCGATCAGTCGGCAGAAGCCGAACACCATGTCCTTGCCGGCCTGCGGCTGGCCGAACACGGCGTCGCCGCGCTTCACCGTCAGCGGAAGATGCACGCGATTGCCGTCCCAGGCGTCACCAAGCTCGTCCGGCGTCACCGCCACGGGCGAGAAGGCGGTTTGTGGCTTCGACTGGAAGAAGCCGAATCCCTTGGCGAGTTCGGCCGGCACGAGATTGCGCAGCGTCACATCATTGACCAGCATCAGAAGGTGGATATGACGGCCCGCATCCGCCTCAGCGGTCCCCGTCGGAACCCGGCCGGTGATCACGGCGATCTCGCCCTCGAAGTCGCAACCATGCGCCTCGTCTTCGAGCAGGATCGGGGCGGTCGGCCCGAGATTGCAGTCGGCCGCGCCCTGATAGACCAGCGGATCGGTCCAGAAGCTCGCCGGCATGTCGGCGCCGCGCGCCTTGCGCACCAGTTCGACGTGATTGACGTAAGCGCTGCCATCCGCCCACTGATAGGCGCGCGGCAAGGGCGCCATGGCGGCGGCGGGATCGAAAGGCGCGCCGTTTGCATCGCTCGCTTCAAGCTTCTCCGCAATAACCCGCAGAGCCGGTTCCACCTTGTCCCAGTCGTCGAGCGCCGCCTGCAGCGTCGGCGCAATCACGGTCGCGGGGGTAAATCGCGAGAGATCCCGACTTACGACGACGAGGCAGCCGTCCGGTTGACCATTTCGCAAAGTAGCAAGTTTCATCGCTGGGTTCCGTTCAAGATGGGGTCGCGCCTCATCGGCCGCGATTGTTTTCAGTTCGTGACGAGACGTCGTGAGGTCCGCTCCGCCGCGGGCCCGGCAACGGGAACGAACGGCCGTAGCTCCGAAGCCACCGGATATTCGTGCCCCGTGATGGCGTCACGGGCGATTCGGTTACGCAAGCTTGATGTCCGGTTTTCCGTGCAGCGCCTTCCACAGCGCCTGATCGCGTGCGTCGGTCCATATCTGCGGATGTTCGAGGCCGCGCAGCTCATCGAAGATGCGCGCGACGTCGAAGGCGAGGACGTGGGTGTAGATCGGCCAGTCGCCGAAGCGCGGGCCGCAGAGGCGTTCGGCGATCTCATGGCAACCGCGCAGGTCGCAGCCCTGCGCGAGGCCGTGGCGCACGGCTCCGATGACGGAGGCGATGAAATCCTTCGTCATGTCGATCGCTTCGGTTATTTGCTGACGCGACATCATCGGCAAGCCGCGCCCCGGAACGGCGGCGACGGCGTCGAGAGCACGGAGACGCTCCAGCGTTGCCAGCCATTCCTGCGGATAGCCATCGCCCATGTAGACGCCGCAACGGTTCTCGACGAGATCACCGGTGAAGACGACGCCGGCATCAGGCACATAGCAGACCGTGTCACCGCGGGTGTGCGCGCGGCCGAGACGCAGGAAGCGCACCTCGCGGTTGCCCAGCCAGAAGCTGAACTCGGCCTCGAACGTCGCGTGCGGCAACGTCAGGCCGGGGATTTCCTCGCGGCCCTTGAACAGTCGCGGAAAGCGCCCGATTTCCGAATCCATGTCGGCCTGGCCGCGCTCACGCAGGAGTTCGAGCGTCGCTCGTGACGAGAAGATCAGATCAGCGCCGAAGGCCGAGGCACCCAGCGCGCGCACGGCGTGATAATGCGTCAGGAACAGGTACTTTATCGGCCGATCGGTAACGCGGCGAATATCGGCGATCATCTCGCGCGCCAGCGTCGGCGTCGCCCGCGCATCGATCGCGATCACCGCCTCGTCGCCGACGATGAATCCGCAATTCGGGTCCGACACGCTGCAATAGCCGTAGATTCCACGACCAAGTTCGACCACCTCAGGCCTCTGTTCGGCGGTATCCTTGGTCGAAGCAAAGGCCTCAGTCATGTTCGTGTTCCTTCTGAAGGGGTTCGGCCGCTCGTCCGACGCAGGCTTCGAGCACCGCGGCGTCGCTGATCTGGTTGGCGAGGAGAAACACGAGCCGCAGCATCAGACGCTGCGACTCTTCCTCAGAGAGACCCTCATTGGCCGCGATGAGTGCGGCATAGAAGGCGTCGGGATCGCGGAGATTCGGGTCAAGGCGCATGGGCTGAGCTCCCGAATGCCACGGACGTGGCCAGCGCCGCTTCGGCGGCGGCGGCCGTCGCGTTCCTGACCACGCCGGCGCAGTAGAGATCGGGGCGAACGATGATGAGATCGCCCGCACGCGCGCCCGTCAGTGCGGCCAGATGGCCGGAGACATCGATCAGACCGCAGCGTTCGGCTCCCTGCCCGGTGCCGAGCGTACGGACGAAATAGGGCAAGCCCTCGCCGCCTATCCCGCTGATCGCGGCTCGCGACGGGTCCACACCCTGCCTCGGCAAATAGAGCCCGAGAGCCGCCGAGCCGAGCGAACGCATGACCTCCGAGAGCGATGTCGACGCGCCGGAGCCATCGACCAGACGCGAATTCGGCAGGCAGAATCCGCCGCCCGCGCCAATCATCGTCGAGGCCGGATAGCGGTTGGGCATCGACAGGCGGCCGGTATTGACGATGGTCCGCGCAAAGGCGTGCTCGCGCGACAACTCGAGCACCACGTCACGCATGCGCCGCTCGAACGGCGACTGCGGCGCGAGGAACCTGGCCGAGCGCGAGGTGATGCTAATATTCTCTACGGCCGCGGCGCGGCGCTCCCCGTCGTAGCTGTCGAGCAGGGCCGGACCGGCCTTGCCTTCAAGCACCAGCGCCAGCTTCCAGCCGAGATTGTCGGCGTCCTGGATGCCTGAATTGCCACCGCGCGCGCCAAAGGGACTCATCACATGGGCGGCGTCGCCGGCGAAGAGCACCCGGCCGGCACGAAACCGGTCGAGAATTTGCGTGCGATAGGCCCATGGCCCGACCCAGACCAGTTCGAAATCGACGTCGGGCCCGAGATGGGCACGCACGCGCTCGGCGGCGACCTCAAGGCGCGCCGACTCCGCTGGATCGCCCTCCGGTTCGAGCTGGTAATCGAACCGCCAGATACTATCGGCCATCATGTGCTGCCAGACGGCGCGGCCGCCGTTGAACGGCGCGTCGACCCAGGTCCAGCGCTCCGGCACATCGAGACCAACGCAGCGCGCATCGCAGATGCACCACTGATCGACGTGGCGTGCGACATCAACGTCGAGCCCCATTTCGGCGCGCAAGGGACTGTTCGCGCCTGTCGCATCGATCACCCAATCGGCCTCGATCGCATAGCGGCCGCCTGGCGTTTCGACATCGAGACGAACCGAGGATTCGGATGGATGCAGCGCAGTGACGGTGTTGTTCCAGCGCAGCTCGACCCGGCCGAGTTCCCGGATGCGCTCGACGAGATACCATTCGACATAGAATTGCTGCAGGTTGACGAAGGACGGTTGCAGCGAGGCGTTGTCCTCGGCGCGGTTGAAGGAATAGACGACCTCGGCTCCCGACAGCGTCTTGCCGACCGACCAGATCACGCCCTTGTCGATGATGCGCTGCGCGATCCCGAGCCGGTCCATGATCTCGATCGTCTTCTGCGCCCAGACCATGCCGCGCGAGGAGGCGCCGCGCACACCGACGGAATTGTCATCGTCGAGCAGGACCGCATCAATCCCGCGCGTGGCGAGATCGGCGGCAAGCGTCAGCCCGGTCAAGCCGCCGCCCACAATGGCGACCTTGACCTTCTCGACTCCGGCGGCCGCGACGGCCGCGGGGATGACCGCCGCAAACACCGGCAGCTCATAACCCTTGGCTGTCCATTGCAGCGTGTTGACGTGCTTTGTCATCTTCGTTGTCGCTCTCAGCTGCC
>JAQSDT010000028.1 GCA_029946075.1 bacterium
CACGCTTTCGCTCGATGATGTCGTGATCGCGAGTTTCACCACCGGACCGGGCTCGGCGACCTTGCCGATCCGGATCTATTCGGAGGTGCGGCTCGGCGTCAAACCCGAGATCAACGCGATCTGCACCATGGTGATCGCGCTCATTGCGGTCGTGATCGTGGTGGCTTCGTTCGCTTCGAAGTTGTCGAGTTCGGAAGCCAGGAGCGCAGCTCCGCTGTAGCTACGCTCGCAATGACGGCGAGAGAGCGGATCTACGACTTCACCGCGCCCGCCGTCAGCCCGCCCACCATGTAGCGCTTGAATGCGTAGTAGATCGCGGCTGGCGGCAGGGCGTAGATGAAGCCGGTGGTCATCAGCAATTCCCACGGCGAATCGTCGGCGGCGAGGAAGTTGCCGAGCGCGACGGGAAGCGTGATCTCGGTGTCCTTTGACAGCAGCAGGAACGCGTAGAGATATTCGTTCCAGGCGAGCAGGATCGCATAGGTGCCGATCGCGACCAGCGAGGGCATCATCAGCGGCACATAGACCAGACGAAACAGCTGCAGCGTGGTGGCGCCGTCCATGGTGGCGGCCTCGTCCAGCTCGACCGGCAGCTTGTCGGAAGCCTGTTTCAGCACCCAGATCGCGTAAGGCGAGGCGATCGTCACCATCGCCAGGATCAGCGACCAGTGATTGTTGAGCAGGCCATAGGTGCCCATGGTGCGGTACATCGGCACGGCGAGGAATGCTGCCGGGATGAAGTAGGTCAAGAGCGCCAGATTCATCACCCAGCGTCCGCCGGGCACGCGCAGCCGCGAGATCGAGAACGCGGCGGCTGTCGCGACCACCAGCGTCAGCGCACCCGCGGAGAGCGCGATGACGATCGAATTCAGGAACTGGATCCAGAAATCGCGCAGGAAGTAGTGCTGCTGGTGGAACACGATGTAGAAATTGTTCAGCGTCGGATGCGCCGGCCACAGTTTGCCCGAGAACGCGTCCTCCTTCGGGGAGATCGCGAACAGGAACATGTGGTAGATCGGCACCATCGTCCAGATGAACACGGGGATGCCGATCAGCAGCAGCTTCGCTTCGGTGCCGACTTCGCGGAGGGTGGGGAGCTTCATCGCGACAACCGCTTCATCATGAAATAGACCAGCGGCAGCACGAACGGCAGCGCGCAAACGATAGAGGCCATCGCGAGCGACAGCTGATCGAGGCGAAGGTAACGGATGCCGAGCGTCGCCAGCACATGGGTGAGATCGGCGGGCCCGCCGCCGGTCAGCAGATAGACGCTGTTGAAATCGCCGAGCGTCCAGATCATCGAGAGCAGCGTGCAGGTGACATACAGCGTCTGCATCGACGGCCAGGTGATGAAGCGGAACTTCTGCGACCAGCTCGCGCCATCGACCTCGGCGGCCTCGTAGAGATCGTGCGAGATCGCAAGCCGCCCGGTCAGCAGGATCAGCGTCCAGAACGGCAGCGACTTCCAGATGTGCACGCCGATCGCCATGGTCAGCGCCACGGTCGGGTCGTTCAGCCAGTTCGGACCGTCCTCGCCGGTGAGTTTGAAGATCAGCGTATTGACCACGCCCCATTCGGGATTGAACATGAAGCGCACGGACAGGATGGTCGGAATCGACGGCACCGCCCAGGGCAGGATGAACAGCACCGAAAGCCATTTGATCCAGGTGCGCTGCTGGGCGAAGAAACCCGAGAGAAACAGCGCGATCGCCATTTTGACGTTGATGCCGATCACGAGGAAAATGAGCGTGTTGATGGCGGCGCGCGCGAAGATCGGATCGTGCCACAGCGCGACATAGCTCGCCGGATGGCGCGCCAGCCACAGCCCGTAGCCGACCGGGTAGACCACGAAGGCCAGGAACACGAGCGCATAAGGGACGAGCAGCAGGATGCCCCACACCTGCGGGGTCGTCAGCCGGGCCGACAGCGGCGGGCCTGGTATCGCGTGATCGGAAAGCGTGATTGCCATAAACCTACTCTAGAACGAAATTCCGGCCGCGCGAAGCGGCCGGTGAGGTCGGTGTGACTCTCCCCGCCGAAGGCGGGGAGAGGGAGGAATGGAGCGAACTAACCCGCGACCTGCTTGATGCGGGTGATCAGCTCGTCGACGGCCTTTTCGACCGGCACCTTCTCGCTGACCACGCGGTTCATCGCCTTGGCCCAGACGTTCTCGTTGTTCAGGATCGTGAACTTCCAGTTCTTGGTGAAATCGAACGGCGTGGTGCCGCCGGTGAACTGGTTGTAGACGGCCTTGCGATGGCGATCAGCCTGCCAGAACGGGCTCTGCTGGCTGGCCGTGGTCACCGGGAACCAGCGGCCGAGTGCGCCTTCGATGTAGGGGCGAAGGTTCTCTTCCTGCAGCAGGAACTTGATGAACTCCTTGCCTTCCGCCTTGTTCTTGGCGGAGGTGAACATCAGCCCGGTCTTGACGTCGGAGCGGTACTTGATCGGCGTGCCGTCCGGCTTGTTCGGGAACGACGAGGTGATGATGACCTCGTCGTAGTTCTTCTTGCCGAGCGCCCGCTGTTCCGGCGTCAGCGCGGCGTTGTTGGAATCGTCGAGCCACTTCGCGGCGATCGAGATCGTGAAATTATGCGTCATCACGATCGTCTTGTTGTGGAAGGCGACGTTGTTGTCCGGATCCTTCCAGGTGGTGGAGGACGGCGGCGAGCAGCCGCGGACGTAGGTGTCGGTATAGTCCTTCAGCGCCTTGGTCAGGTTTTCCCGTACCTTGGGATCGTCGACCGTCAGCTTGCCGTCGTCGTCGACCAGCTTGACGTTGTAGGCGTCCATGAAAGTGTAGAACGACTGGAAGCTGTCGGTGGATTCCACGCCCATCGGCTGGCCGACGGCGTAGATGCGCTGTCCGGTGGCCTTGCGGCTGCCGGCCTGCACCTTGTCGCACCAAAACGACCAGTAGTCTTCCCACTTGGTCGGGATGTCGCTCTGCTTGAAGCCGGCCTGCTCCAGCATGTCCTGCCAGATCTGGACATGCATGCTCTGCTGCTTCAGCGGGAAGCCGTAATAGGCCTTCTTCTTGGCGACGTCGTTGTAGAGCGCCACGGTCTCCAGCGTGTTCGGGGCGAACGCCGGCTTCATCGGCGTCATGATGTCGGTCAGGTCCTCGAGCTTGCCCTCATAGGCCCACTTGCCCTGCGCCTGCACGTCATAGCTGTCGGAATAGGCGACATCGGGCACGGTGCCGGAATCGAGCGCGGCCACCGTCTTCGGGATCATGTCCTGAATGGCGTATTGCGACAGTTCGACCTTGATGCCGGTCTTGGCCTCGAACTTCTTGATGGCCTCAAGCAGGGCGTCGTCTTCGGACTTGTAGAAGCCCTTGCCGAACCAGACGGTAATCGACTTCTGCTGGGCCAGCGCGGGTGCAGTGGCGCAAAACAGGCCGACCGCAGCGACCGCGAGTGAAACTGATCTCCTGGATATCACGTTGTTCTCCCTTGAAACGCCGGATTTTTAACCGGTTGGATAAAAGATAGCGCAACCATACGCGATGATCCAGATGGAAGAATGACTACTTCTGTAGGGGGCAGGGGCGCTTTCAACGAAATGGTTCAACCATTTTGGTTCAACCATTCGATTTCCGGTCTTGAATACCGCTGGCCATTGAAGACTCCCGGCTCGCGACAGCCTGCGTCTGACCGGTTGGACCCGTATCGGAAATTGCCTACGCTCGGGCCGCGAATAATGGGGCGGGACAGGCAATGAGGCGTCGCGAGTTCATCGCGCTGGTCGGCGGCGCGGCGGTGGCATTGCCGTCGGCGGTACATGGGCAGCGCGCGAAACCGGTGATCGCAATCCTCGGCAGCGGGGCCGCCGAGGCAAGCTCGAGCAGGCTGCAGATGTCGTTGCTCGACGCCGGCATGTCCGAACTCGGTCTCGCGCAGGGGCAGGACTATGTGTTCGAGGCGCGCTGGGCCGGCAGTGACGCCAGCCGGTTTTCCGAACTGGCCGCCGAACTCCTGACGAGCAATCCCGTCGCCGTCGTGGTTTCCACCAATCTCGCGGCGATCGCCGTGCAGAAGCGCTCGAAGATCGTTCCGATCGTTGGCACCGGCCTCAATGCTCCGGTTGCCACGGGTCTGATCGCCAGCCTCAATCGTCCCGGTGGAAATATCACCGGCGTTTCGACGATGGCGGAGGACGTGCTGCTCAAGCTGTACGAGATCATGCGCGAAGCGTTACCGGCGGTGGGCACGGCGATGCTGATGATGAATCCCACCAATCCATCCAATCTGCTGATGGCCGATCTGCTGAAAGACCAGGGCAAGAAGGATCGAATTGCCATACTGGCGGCG
Source organism: bacterium (assembly GCA_029946075.1). GTDB lineage: Bacteria > Pseudomonadota > Alphaproteobacteria > Rhizobiales > Xanthobacteraceae > Bradyrhizobium. The sequence goes on from JAQSDT010000028.1 coordinate 4,317, forward strand.
AGCGTCAGTGCGCCTGCGGACCTCGATGCCGCCTTCGCCCAGATATCACGAGAGCGCCCCGGCGCGCTGTTCATGCTGACCGACAACAGCCTCTTTGCGCTGGCGGACACCGTTGTCGCGCGGGCTTTGGAGCTGCGCGTGCCGACGTTCGGCGGGTTCGGCGGGACGTTCGGGCAAACCGGCGCGCTGATTGCCTATTCGCGCGATGCCCAGGAGGCCTTTCGCGGGGTAGCCCGGCTGCTGAAGAAGATCCTCGCCGGCGCCGCTCCCGGCGAACTGCCTTTCGAGCAGCCGACCAAATTCAACCTGATCGTCAACCTCAAGACCGCCAAGGCACTCGACATCGAAATTCCGCCGCGATTGCTCGCGACGGCCTACGAAGTCATCGAGTAACCCGATCGGTAAGCGTATTGCGAAGAACGAAGTCGCTTGGCGTGCTCAATGCGTATTTCAGGAGTTAATACATGCGGCGGCGGGATTTCATCGGGGTTCTCGGCGGCACGGTAATGTGGCCGCTCGCTGCGCAAGCGCAGCAGAAGCCGGTCGTCATCGGCTTTCTCGGGTCAGGGTCCGCCGCCCAAAGCTCGTTGATGGTCGGCGCGATCAAGCAGGGGTTGCGTGACAACGGCCTGGTCGAGGGCAAGGAATACGTCTTCGAGCAGCGTTGGGCCGACGGGGAGTATGAGCGGTTTCCCGCGTTCGCACGCGACCTCGTCGAACAGAAGGCTGGCGTGATTATCGTCACGACCATCGCCGCCGCCCGTGCGGCGCAACGCGAGACGTCGGTCATTCCCATCGTCATGGGGATGATCAACGATCCCGTCGGCAGCGGCCTCGTCGCAAGCTTGGCACGACCCGGCGGTAACACGACCGGAATGGCATCGCTGAATCAGGACATCACGCCGAAAATGGTGGAGTCCCTGAAGCTTCTGCTTCCAGGCGCGGCTGATGTCGTCGTCCTGTTCAACCCGTCGAACCCGTCAAATCTCGCGATGCTGGCGAGCCTGCGTGCCAGCATCGGCCCCATGGGGATCGCCGTCCGAACCGCAGAAGTTGGCACTTTGGCCAGTCTGAGCGGCTTGCTCGATTTGACCGTCACGAAACGGCCCGACGCGCTCCTGGTGGTCCCCGACAATGCGATAGCGGCCATGGCCGACGCGATCGCGGCCTTTGGCCTTCAACATCGAATTCCCGTCATCTCGACCATCGACGAGTTGACCCGTGCCGGCGGGCTGATCAGTTATGGGCCCAATCGAACGGAGATATATCGGCGCTCGGGCTTCTTCGTGAAGAAGGTCCTCGACGGGGTGAAGCCCGCCGACCTGCCGATCGAACAGCCCACCCGTCTCGTTCTCACGGTCAACCTGAAGACCGCCAGAAGCCTCGGAATATCAATTCACGATACCATTCTCGCCACCGCCGACGAGGTGATCGAATAGGCGATTACTTCAAGCTTCGGGAAGCCCGGCGATGCGCAAGCCCTCATAGCTGCGCTCGCGGCCGGCGAGATAGGCCGGGTCCTCGGTCGCCGTGCCGGCGCGAAAACGCCGGATCGTGAAGCCCGGGTCGAGGGCAAGTCCCGCCTGTGCCGCTGCCCGCGCCTGATCCTTCTCACCCAGAAGCGCCAGCTCGGCGGCGAGATGGAAATACGCGCTCGAAAAATTCCGGTTCAGCTCGAGTCCCCGACGCATCCAGGCGACCGCCTCAAGGCCTGCGTTGACCTGTGATTTTGCAAGGCCGGTCCATAGCATCCAGATGTGAGCAGATGTATCGCGCGGCGAAAGGCGAAATGCCTCATTGATGTGATGTTCGGTTTCTGCGCCGCGACCAAGGAGATACTTGGCGTAGCCGATAAGACCATGAGCGCCGGCGGAATTTCGATCGATCGCCAATGTTTGTTCGCACTCGGCGATGCCCTGGACCGGGCGCCGCGTTAACATCAAGACCAGCGCCAGAGTCCTGTGGGCCATTGCGTTGTTCGGCGCGAGCGACAACACCTTGGTCAGGTTTGCCTCTGCCGCCGCATAATGCGCCAGCCTGTCGTCGGCCATATCCGTAGCGCCAACGGTCGCATCGACCATGGCGACGCCGACCATCGCCTCAATGTTCGCCGAATCCAGCGCCAGACTTCGCTGAAAGAAGGCCCGTGCCTGTGCCATGTATTCAGGCGTCGGCCCCTTGTTGTACCACGCTTTCCCCTGGAAATTCAGATCCACGGCGTCGGGATTCGGCGAACGTTCGGCGCGCTGCGCTTCGACGGCGATGAACTGGGCATTTAGTGCATTTGCAAGCCTCGATACGATCTCGTCCTGCATATCGAACAGATCGGCGACGGTCTTGTCGAAACGCTCGGCCCAGAGGTGATTGCCGGCTTCGGTATTGATCAGCTGAACATTCACGCGAAGCCGGTTGCCGCTGCGCTGCACCGATCCTTCGAGAACGTATCGGACATTCAACTCGCGCCCTACTTGCTTGACGTCGACGGCCTTGCCCTTGAACGTAAAGGCCGTGTTGCGGGCGATCACGAACGAGCCGCTGATGCGCGACAGATCCGTGATGAGGCTCTCGGTCACGCCATCGGCGAAATAATCCTGCTCGGGATCGCCGCCGATGTTGGCGAAGGGCAGTACCAGGAGCGAAAGACGCGGGATCGAAGGCGCGCCCGATGACGACGTGCCTGCTGAAGGCATGCGCGCTGTGGCTTGGCTATCTTGCCTGTTTGCGCCTGATCCGTCCCGGACCACGGAATAAGCCCGTATCGGACGCGCGATGTTCTTGAGGCGGTGCTCGCCCAGATCGGCAAATTCGACCGCAACCTTTTCGCGAACCTGGTCATAAGCGGCGGCGGAAAGGCAGATGCCGCCGGGCTCGGCAATTCCTTCGAGCCGTGCCGCGACATTGACGCCGTCACCGAGAATGTCGTCGCCCTCGATCAATATGTCGCCAAGGTTGATGCCGATCCGAAACACCATGCGCCCGTCCGGCGCTACGCCGGCGTTGCGTTCGGTCATGACCGCCTGCACCGCTATCGCGCATTCCACGGCATCGACGACCGAGGCATATTCCAGCAGCAGGCCGTCGCCGGTGGTCTTGACGATGCGGCCGCCATGCCTGGCTATCAGGGCATCAATGACGGCGCGGTGTTCGCGCAGGCGCCGGGCGGTGCCGACTTCGTCGATCCCCATGAGGCGCGAATAACCGACGACGTCGGCGGCCAATATCGCCGACAGCCTTCGTCCGACCCTGACCTGGTCTTGCACCATGCCCCCACCAAACCCGTTCCCGGTCTTTGGTACGATAGATTAGGCTCGTCGCCAACAAGAGCGCCGGCGGGTCTGGCTGGAAGCCGTTCGTGTCGGAGAATCGGCACGGTTGCCGGGGTAGCCTAGTTCGACTTCGCCGCGCCGGTCGGCGCTGTTTCCGGCGCTGCGGCAGGCCGTGGCCCACCACCGGTGAATCGCTCGATCACCGACTTCACCGCATCGCGCGTCTTGCGATCCTTCACCGCGTCGAGCAGCGGGGCGGCGCCGGGCGAGCGGCGGAGCAGGCTTTCGGGATCGGGGAAGACCAGCGGATCGTCCCACGGGCCCTGCACCACGAACGGCAGATCGAAGCCCTTGTCGCCGCCGGTGGCGGCCGTCGTCAGGCTGGCGACGCCCTTGAGGTCGTATTCGCGCGCCGGCACCGAGGCCGTGCCGGTCATGGTGATGCGCGCGCCCGATCCCTCGACGCGGATGTCCTCGGCGGTGGCGATGCCATCCGAGAATTTAACCGCGACGTTGAGGCTGTCATAGGGCGTCGAGCCCGAGCGGAAATTGCCGCCGCCGGACAGCGGCCGGCGTTCCAGCCGCTTGAGCAGCTGTTCGACGTTGAAGCCCGCGATGGCGCCGTTCTGGCCGATGAGAACGGCAACGCCGTCGAGCGAGGAGGCGAGCGCGAACGGGCTGGCGCCGGAGGCCACCAGCGAAACGCTGAGATTGCCGCGGCCGGAGAGCTTGTTGATGCCGAACAATTCGTTGGCGCAGGCCAAAAGGTCAACGTCGGTGAACTGGAACTGCGCCTTGACGTCGGCGACCGTGTCGGAGCGTGCGATGCCGAGCGAGCCCTTGGCGACGCCGCCATACATCTGCGCTTCGCCGACCGAGAGCGCCAGCGCGCCGCCGCGCAGATTCGCGCCCAATGCCGTACGGCCGAGCTTGGTCGGGCCCACCGTCACCCTGGCGGCCGACAGCCGCATGTCGAGATCGGTGGTGGAGAGTGAGGTCAGGTCGAACAATTGCCGGTTCCAGTCGCGCGCGCCGCTGGCCAGCAGCCGAACGGTCGAGATGTACGGCGTGAAGTCGAGATTGCCGGCGGCCAGCGTCGCCTGCAGCGTCTGCCGGCCGCTATTGGACAACGTCATCACGCCCTCGGCGACGTTGCCGTCGAGCTCGACATTGACATTGGTCAGTGCGATCGAGTTGCCGACGACATTGGCGCGCGCCTTC
>JAQSDT010000029.1 GCA_029946075.1 bacterium
ATGGATTCGGCGACGCCGAGAATGATGGCTGCGATCAGCGTGCCGCTCATGCTGCCGAGCCCGGCCATGACCACAACGCAGAAGGTGCGCCCGATATAGGCTCGGTCCAGCGTCGGCTCCACCGGCGCCACGATGATCAGCAGCGCGCCGGCGATGCCGAGCACGGCGGTGGCGATGCCGAAGGCGAATTGCTTGATGCGCACCGGATTGGCGCCCATCAGCCGCAACGCCTCCTCGTCCTGCGCGACCGCGCGGATCGCCCGGCCCATGAAAGTCTTGGACAAATACAGCGCGAGCAGCACCGTCAGCCCGAGCGCGACGGCGAAGGCGACGAGCTGCCGGATCGGTATCCGGAACTCGCCGAACCGCCAGGATTTTCCGATATAGGTCGCCGTGACCGAACGCTGGTCGACGCCGAACATCATGATGATCAGCACTTCGATGATGAAGGCGATGCCGAAGAAGAACGCGATGCCGCGCACGCCTGCGTCGCTGCCGCGCTTCTCGAAGGTTTCGTAATAGACGCGGTAGGCCAGCAGGCCGAACAGGAAAAACAGCGGCGTGATCAGCAGCCCCGCGACCAGCGGATCGATGTCCCAGGTCTCGTTGAGCAGATAGACGCCGTAGGACGCGAGCACGAGGAACGCCGGATGCGCGACGTGGGGAACGTCGAGCAGTCCGAACGACACGGACAGCCCGACGCTGACGGCCGCATAGAAGCAGCCGAGCAGCACCCCGAGCACAACTGCCCCCAGCAGCAGGTCCATCGAAAACACGTCAGATCCCCCTTGGTCCGTCCCGGACCTTACCAAGCCGCCTGCCTACTTGCGCGCGGCTTCGAAGGGACTGACGAGATCTCCGGTCTTCAGCTTGTCCGGGAACAGGATCACCTGCTTGCCCGAGGTGCGGAACTGTTCGGTATCCTTGTCCTTGACGCCGCGGAACTGCGCCTGCAGCGTCGCGGTTTCCTTGCGCTCGCCGTCGGCCGAGAACGAGATAGGGCCGACGATGGTCTTGTGCTCTTTCTCGCGCAGATATTTGGCGATGCCCTTCTGGTCGAGCGACTTGGTGGCATTGACGGCGGCCTCGACCATCTGGCCCATCGCGTAGCCGAACGGCGCCAGATAATAGCCGAGCGGATCGACCTTGGCCTCGATGGCGCGCTTGGTATAGGTGTCGAAGAATTCCTTGGTGCCGTCGAAATACATGCTCTTCTCGGGCAGCCAGGTGTTGTAGTTGACGACGCCGTTGAGCAGCGAACCGAGGTTGGACATCACGGCCGCGAATTGCAGGCCGACCATGCCGCCGCCGAAAATCTTGACGTCGTCGCCGATCCCGATCTCGTTGACGGCGCGCAGGATGCCAGCCGAATCCGGCGGATAGGACGCGACATAGACGATGTCGGGCTTGGCCGCCTTCAGCGCGCGGATGATGGAAGCGAATTCCACCGTGTTCGGCGGATAGCTCTGGTCGAACACCACGGGAATGTTGCGTTTCTTGGCAACCTCGCGCGCGGTCAGCGCCAGATTCTGCGCGAACTCCTGGTCGGCCGCGAGCAGCGCCATGCTCTTGCCGCCGGCCTTCTGGGCCAGATCGAGGAACGACGCGGCCCAGCTGTCAGCCGGTCCCCACGGCGCGTTGTTGAACCACATGTCGTGGCCGACCTTGCTGTTCACCTGGAACGAGAAATTGCCCATCAGCAGCAGGCCGCGCTGCTTGACGAACGGCATCAGCGGCGCGGTTGGCACCGTTGCATAGGGCGCGAACAGCAGGTCGACCTTGTCGACGTCGACCAGCTTGGCGTAGATCGCCGGAGTTTCCGAGGCGCTCGACTTGTCGTCATAGACGATCAGTTCGACCTTGCGGCCGAGCAGGCCACCCTTGGCGTTGACGTCGTCGCGCCAGATCTCGATGCCGAGCTGCGACGCCTTGCCGCCGCCGGCGAGACCGCCGGTCTGCGCCATCGACATGCCGATCTTGATCGACGGCTGCTGCGCCAGCGCGCGCGAGCCATGTCCGGCAACTGCGACCGCCATTGCGCCGCCCAGGAATGTTCTGCGTTTCATCTGATCCCCCTCATGCGTGTTTGTCTGTCTGCGCCGGATCTTCGTCCGGCTATGGTGAAGTGTCGTGTCGGGATTAGTCCGCGCCGGCCGGCGCAGCCTGGTTGTTGCGGGCCTGCTTCATGATCGCGGCCGGATCGGCGCCGACGCGGCCACTGGTCCTGTCCGCCGCACTCTCGCGCGACAGCCGCATGTCGAAGCGGATGCTGGGCATGCCCTTGATCGGACAATCCGGATCGTTCGCGATCACGTCGACGGCGAGATCGCCGGACGAGCCGAACACGACGTCGTCGGCCAGATGCGGATCGTCGCGCAGATAGAGCGCGGTAACGAGTTCGCGATAGCCGGCAGCGCCGACCAGGAAATGAATATGCGCCGGCCGCATGCCGTGGCGCGCCTGGGCCTTCACCATGGCGCCGACAGGCCCGTCCATCGGGATCGAATAGCCGAGCGGCTTGACGGTTCGCAGCACGTAGAGGCCGTCGGCGTCAGTGGCGAAGACGCCGCGATAGTCCACCGACGTCGCGCTGGACTGGATGTCATAGAGCCCGTCGGCGCCGGTCTGCCAGATCGAGACCGTGGCGTTGGCGACCGGCTTGCCGCCGGCATCGGTGACGCGGCCGTAGAGCACGCATTCGGTATCGGGCTTGGGATTTTTCGCGATCGAACTGCCCGCGGCCAGCGTCGGCGTGGCCTCGCGGTAGAACGGGCCGAGCAGGCTGGTATTGGTGCCGTGCTCCAGCGCGGTCGCATCATGCAGCCCGTTGACCAGCGCCGACAGGCCGAGCGTATCCGAGAGCAGGATGAATTCCTGGCGTTCCGGCGAGCACATCTTGCCGGCCAAGGTCATGAACTCGATGCCCTTGAGCCACTCCCCCGGAGTCAGATTGACGTCGCGGGCAAAGGCGTGGAGGTGCTTCACGGCCGCGGCCATGATTTCCTTGAGGCGCGGGTCCGGTGTCGTCGCCATCTGATCGAGAACGGCGTCCGTGATCGTTTCCGGCGTTAGCTCGCGCATACGTCGCTCGCTCCCTGAGCGCCGGCTGTTTGGTCCGCCGGCTGATTTGGAAGCGAGCCTATCCGCTAGTTGGGGATCAGCACAAGGCGCTCGAAGGCGGCGCCGACGCGGCTTTATACAAATTGATACATGGCGATGGCAGGACTTGCGGCAGCGCGACGCATGATTCCCTTGGGAACCAGGCTACAGCTCGACCATCCCGGCATCGCCGTCCTCGGTGCCGAAGGCGAGCAACGTGCCCCTGGCGTTCCAGGCCAGCGCCGAGACCGCGCCGCCGACATTGCGCCGGACCAGGATTTCCGCGCCGTCCTCGAGCCGCACCATCAGCACGGTGCCATCGCCATAGCCGACCGCCATGATGTCCTGCTTGGGATGACAGGCCACCATGGAGACGCGCGCCTGCAGCGGCGCCAGCATCGCCGGCTCCTTACCCATCGGGCCGTCCTTGCTGGTGAACGGCCAGACGATGACGCTGTCGGCGCCCGAGGTGGCGAGGCCCTTGCCGCCCACGCTCCACGACATCGAGCGGACGCGGCCGGGATAGCCGCTCATCCGCATGTGGCGATTGTCCGCCAGCCGCCAGCCGTGCAGCGCCGGCTCGTGCATGCCGGTGACGAGGAACTTGTTGTCCGGGCTGAAGGTGACGGACAGATGCGAGCCGGCCCATTCCAGGAATTCCGGCTTCGCCGCCATGTTGGGAAACCACAGCGTCACGCCGTTGTAATGGGCGACCGCCAGGCGCAGGCCCTTCGGCGCGAACGCGAGCCCGCCGACGGTGGTGGGCGCGTCGAAGGATTTCTCCTCGTTCCTGCCGCTGCGGACGAACGCGGTCTTGCCTGCCGACCACGCCACCGCGCCGTCGGCATGCAGCGCGACGTTGTCGATCCAGCGGCGCTTGGCGTCGGTCGCGAGCAGCGATGTCTCGCCCTTGCCGTTGAGCGCAACGACCTTGCCGTCATCGCCGCCGGTGACGACGCGCGCGCCATCGGACGCCGCGCAGAGGATGGCGCCGCCATGAAGGGCGACGGTCGAGATTTCGGCGGCGTGGTTCGCCAGCACGACGTTTTCTTCCGTGCCGACGAACACGGCCGTGTCGCCGAGGAAATGCACCGATATGGCCGGCATGCCGACGGCGAGCTGCAGCACGCGGTCGGTGATGGAAGCGATGGAGGCGCTGTCGGGCGAATCGAACTGTTTCATCACGTGGTGATACAGCTTTCGAAGCCGTCGCGGATCGCCTGCTCCGGCAATTCGCGGCCGATGAAGACGACGCGGCTTTCGCGCGCCTCGTCCGCCTTCCACTTCCGCTGATGATCGCCTTCCAGCATCATGTGCACGCCCTGGAACACGTAGCGGTCGTCATCGTCGGTGAAGGCGAGGATGCCCTTGGAGCGCAGGATCTTCTGTCCCTCGGTCGCAACGAGGTTCTGCAGCCACGGCATGAATTTGGTCGGGTCGAGCGGCTTGCTGGTGCGCAGCGACAGCGATTGCATGTCCTCGTCGTGGTAGTGCTTCAACCCACCATGGCTGTGGCTGTGATCGTGGTGGTGGCCATGGCCATGATGGTGGTCGTGGTCATGGTGGTGATCGTGGCCGTCGCCGACGTCGAGAAACTCCGGCTCGATCTCGAGAATGCGATCGAGATCGAATGCGCCACGCTCCAGCACGTCAGACAGTGCGACCGCGCAGCGTTCAGTGCGGTGCAACTTGGCATAGGGGTTGATGCCGCGGATGCGGGCTTCGACTTCGGCGAGTTCGGCCTTGGAAACGAGATCGGTCTTGTTGAGCACGATCACGTCGGCAAAGGCGATCTGGTTCTTGGCTTCCGGCGCGTCCTTCAGGCGGTCGCTCAGCCATTTGGCGTCGGCCACGGTGACGACGGCGTCGAGCCTTGCGTGCTTCTGCACGTCCTCGTCGACGAAGAAGGTTTGCGCCACCGGCGCGGGATCGGCGAGGCCGGTGGTTTCGACGATGATGGCGTCGAATTTGCCCTTGCGCTTCATCAGGCCTTCCATGATGCGCACGAGATCGCCGCGCACGGTGCAGCAGACGCAGCCATTGTTCATCTCGAACACTTCTTCATCGGCGCCGATGATGAGGTCGTTGTCGATGCCGATCTCGCCGAATTCGTTGACGATGACGGCGTATTTCTTGCCGTGGTTTTCCGACAGGATGCGGTTCAGTAGCGTGGTCTTGCCGGCGCCGAGATAGCCCGTCAGCACGGTCACTGGAATTTTCTGGGAAGTTTCAGACATAAGGGCTCCGAAAAGGAAGGCGCACGAGCAAGCAGGGAGGCCCCTGCCCTATGGGCTCAGCGCGCCGGTCAGGGCCTTTATATTGTGCCTGACCATTGCAATGTAAGTGGGAGAATCGCCCTTTTCGCCGGTCAAACTGTCCGAATAAAGCGTTCCGCCGACCCTGGCGCCGGTCTCGGCGGCGATCCGGCCGATCAGGCGGGGATCGCTGACATTTTCGAGGAAAACCGCCGGTATTTTGGCCCGCCGAATCTGGGTGATAATCCCTGCGATATCGCGGGCGCTGGCCTCGGATTCGGTGGAGACGCCGAGCGGGGCGATGAATTCGACGCCGTAGGCCGCGGCGAAATAGCCGAAGGCATTGTGGGTCGAGATCACCTTGCGGCGGCCTTCCGGCAATCCGGCCACGGCCTCGCACACCTCGCGGTCGAGCGCGTCGAGCTTTTCCAGATAGACGCCCGCATTGGATTTGTAGGTTTCGGCATTGGCGGCATCGGCCGCCGCCAGCGCATCGCGAATGTTCGCGACATAGCGCTTTGCGTTGACGACGGACTGCCAGGCGTGAGGGTCGGCCTCGGAGCCGAGCTTGAGCGGCGTGATTCCCGATGTGGCCGTGATGACCGTCGCTTTGGCGCCGGCCGATTTCACGAGTCGCGGCAGCCAGCCTTCAAAGCCGAAGCCGTTGACGAAAATGAGCCTGGCGTCCGCGACGCGCCTGGCATCCGCCGGTGTCGGCGCATAGACATGCGCGTCGCTACCAGGCCCGACCAGCGTCGTGACGGCAATCTTGTCGCCGCCGACATTGCGGACGAAATCGCCGAGGATCGAAAAACTGGCGACGACATTGAGACGGTCCGCCGCGCGGGCCGGAACGGCCACTGCGAACAGAGCGAAGGCGACGAGCCAGCAACGCATCATGGCTACGCCTCGAGATGCCGGCCGGGGAACAGCTGCCGCACCAGCCCGCTGACGGGACCGAGCAGCAGCGAGGCGATGTATAGCACCGCCGCGACCAGGATGATCGCCGGGCCCGAGGGAATCCGGGTCTGGAACGACAGCACCAGACCGGCATAGCCCGACAGGATCGCGCTGGCGACCGCGATGCAGATCATTCCGGTGATGTCGCGCGACCAGAACCGGGCGATACCGGCGGGCAGGATCATCAGGCCGACGCCGAGCAAGGTGCCGAGCGCGTGAAAGCCGTTGACGAGGTTGATCACGACCAGCGCCAGGAACGCCAGATGCGCGGGCGCGCCGGCGCGGGAGACCGTGCGCAGGAACACCGGATCGACGCATTCGATCACCAGCGGGCGGTAGATCACGGCCATCACCAGCAGCGTCACCGTGGCGTTGAAGGCGATCACCAGCAGCGTCTGGTCGTCCATGGCGAGGATGTTGCCGAACAGCACGTGCAACAGGTCGATGTTGGTGCCCTCGACCGAGACGATGGTGACGCCGAGCGCCAGCGACACCAGATAGAACGTCGCCAGCGACGCGTCTTCCTTCAGCTCGGTGGTGCGTGCGACCACGCCGGCGAGAATCGCGACCGTGAAGCCCGCGATGAGGCCGCCCATCGTCATCGCGAACAGATTGAGCCCGGACACGAGGAAGCCGATCGCCGCCCCCGGCAGAATCGCATGCGCCATCGCGTCACCGACGAGGCTCATCCGCCGCAGCATCAGGAACACGCCGATCGGCGCCGCGCCCAGCGCCAGCGCGATGACAGCGGCGAGCGCGCGGCGCATGAACTCGAATTCGGTGAAGGGCGCGATCAGCGCGTCGTACAACATCACGCGGCCCGCGACGCCACGGCATCGACGGCGCAGGCGGCGGCGCCGTCGTCGAACGCCTCGCACATCCGCCGCGCCTCGGCGAGGTTTTCCGCGGTCAGCACGCCGGATGTCGCGCCCCACGCCACCGGCCCGCGGGCAAGCAGCAGCGTTTCCGGAAAATGATCGCGCACCAGATCCATATCGTGCAGCGCGGCGAGCACCGTGCGTCCCTCGCCATGCCAGCGCTGCACCAGCGCCAGCAGGTCGGCGGAGGTTTTGGCGTCGATGGCATTGAAGGGCTCGTCGAGCACGATCAGCCGCGCGTCCTGCAGCAGCACGCGCGCGAACAGCATGCGCTGCATCTGCCCGCCCGACAGCGTGCCGATCGAGCGGTTCTCGAAACCGTTGAGGCCGACGGCGGCGAGCGCCCGGGTGATCTTCTCCCGCGCGCCGCGGCCCATGCCGCCGAAGAACCCGGTCGAGCGCCACAGGCCGGTGCCGACCATATCGAACACCGAGATCGGAAAGCTGCGGTCGATATCGACGCTCTGCGGCAGATAGGCGATGTCCCGGTTGTCGAGCCCGCCGAGTTCGATCGACCCGGCCAGCGGCTTGAGGATGCCGGCCAGCCCGCGAAACAGCGTCGACTTTCCTGCACCGTTCGGCCCGATCACAGCGAGCAGCGCGCCCGAGGCGACCTCGCCATTGAGGTGATGCACCGCCGGATGCCGGTCATAGCCGAGCGTGACGTCGCGAAACCTGACTTGTGCCGCCATGCTCACCTCATCGCCACCAGCACGACCGCCCACAGGCAGGCGCTCACGGCCACGGCAGCGGCAAGCCGCGCCCCCACCGTCATGCGCAGGATCGACCACGGCGCCGCCTGCGCCGGATGCGGCGCTGACGGGTCATGGGAATGGGCATGGCCGTGGTGGTGGTGATGACCGTGATGGTGGTCATGGGAGTGCGCCTGAGACATGGATTTATGTTATATTATAACATTACGGGAGTCTATAAAGACCAAGGCCTTCAGGGGTTCGAAACCGGCCTGCGAGCGGCATGGCGGACGCCATGGATAACGATGCCCGCCTCGTCAGGCCTGTAATAGATTACGTACGGGTACGGCCTCACCACGACGCGGCGAAGTCCGCTCCTGTTGGCAACACGGCCGGCATGAGGGTGATCAGCCAGTAGCCCGATGACAGCCTGAATCCGCCGCTTGACGCTTTCGGCACCTTGCGGCGAGCGAACGTCGATGTAGTCGAGGATTTCAGCCAGTTGCCGGAGCGCACGGCGCGTGTAGCGAACGCTCACAGCCCGTGCTTCGCCCACACAGCGCGGACTTCGTCGTCCGTTGCGAACTCACCACGGTCTGCCTCCGCCAACGATGCGTCGAGGTCTGCGGCTTCGTCAGCCGTGAGTTCATAAGGCGGTTGATCGACGCCTGCGAGCTGCAGGAGGATCCTTGCGAGATCATCCTGCGCCTCGTCCGGCAACGTAGACACGGCCTCTACGGCCTGTTCAAGCAAACGCGTCATGCAAGGAAATATAGTGGCTTGGCGGCTTCATAGGAAGCCTCGCGTAGCACCCACCACCTCACGGCTTCCCGACCAGCATCGCCAGCGCCGCCGCCAGGAACGGAAACGGCAGCGACACGGCCGCCCGGAACCAGACGAACTTCGC
>JAQSDT010000030.1 GCA_029946075.1 bacterium
ACGGGATTTCCCAGAGGATCATGCGCTGGAACGCGAACAGCGCCCAGGCGACGACGTAGGCGACCACCTGCGGCGCGCCGCCGCCGACTTTCAGCGCCACCGCGCCGATCGAGAAACCGACCACCGGCCCGCCGGGGGTCGCCGCGCCCGCGACCACGGCGGTGGCGATGCCGAGCCAGCCGCTGTCGGGACCGAGCCAGCCGGTGATGACTTCCGGCGGGATGACGGCGGCGATGTAGCCGGAGCCGATCACGCCGAGCGCGATCCGCGGCACGATGTTGATGAAGTCGAGGCTGCCTTCGCGCACCGACGACACCAGCACCACGCGGCCGCGGCGCCAGACCAGGAAGGCGACGACCGCGACCGAGCCCCACAGCGTGACGTCGATGATGAGCGCGGAAATATTCATGACGGCGGCGGCTCGGCGCCGCGCGGATACATCCGCACATAGACGAAGCGGCCGAGCAGACCCGCGAGGATCGGGATCGGCAGCGAAATGATCGTGCGCCACAGCGTGAAGTCGGTGCCGAGGATCGGCAGCTCCCAGGCGATGGCGCGGCCGTAGCCGATCAGGGTCCAGCTCACCACCATGGCGATGGTGGCGCCGAAATCGGCGCCCACCGTCAGCAGCGCCGCCGCCACCGGATAGGCGGTGAAGGGACCTCCGGGCAGGATGGCGCCGAACGCGGTCGCGATCAGCACGCCCTTGAGGCCCGACTTCGGCCCCAGCGAGCGCGAGACTTTTTCGTGCGGCAGGATTTCGGCGATGAAGGCGCCGAGCAGGCAGCCCGCCAGCACCCGCGGCAGGATGCCGCCGAACAGCGCCAGATCGCTGGTGAGAATCTCCAGCACGCCTTCGAGCCCGTCGCGCCGCCAGACCAGCACGACGCAGACGACGACCAGCACGGCGATGAAGATCATCGACCAGCCGACCGGCTTGCGCTTGGGGCGCGGCGCGGCCTCGGCGGCGTCATCGGCAGGCGCCGGATTTTTGGTTTCGGGTTCTGACAAGGTGATCGGTCGGGGGTGGCGGGAATCTACCCTGCTTAGTCCCGGCCCCCTGACGAAGCAAACGGAAGCTGGCCGCTACCCATGCGCCGCTCAGGGATGGCCATGCGAGGGCTCTTGAGCCTTTTCGGTTTTGATCGAATCAGAACCGGGCTCCAGCTTCTTGTTTTGACGCGTTTTCTTCACGCGAACCGGTTTCCACTTCGCTCGAAAACGCTCCAGCGGCGTTCAGGCGAAATGGCGCATCAGCGCGAGCCCGGCGAACAGCCCGGCAATCGACAGCACCACCGATCCGAGCACGTAAAGCGCGGCGATCCCCGGTTCACCGCGCTCGTAGAGCAGCGCCGCGTCGAGCGAGAACGCCGAGAACGTGGTGTAGCCGCCGAGAATGCCGGTCATCAAGAACAGCCGCCAGTGCTGCGAGGCGCCGCCCCTGAAGGCGAGATAGCCCGCGATCAGCCCCATCACGGTCGAGCCCGTGATGTTGATGAGGAAGGTGCCCCAGGGAAAGCCGGTGCCCAGCAGGCGGGCGCACATCAGGTTGATGAAATGACGCAGCGACGCGCCAAGCCCGCCACCGACGAAGACCAGCAAATAGCTCATCGCGAATTCCCGTATCAGGCGACGTCACCCAGCCTGCCGCTTGTGCCGGAAGTGGGCGAGCGCTGCAAGGAGCGCAAATTCACGGGGGTAACGGAAAGGGGCGGCGGCTGATGCCACCGCCCCTCTGAAATTTATCCCGTTGTCATTCCGGGATGGTCCGAAGGACCAGACCTCAGATGCGCAATTGCGCATCGGGGAATCTCGAAATTCCGGGTTCGACGCTTTCGCATCGCCCCGGAAAGACGGACGCAAATCAGACCTTGCCGAACATCTCGTCGACATAGTCCCAGTTGACGAGGTGATCGACGAACGCCTTGAGATAATCCGGACGGCGGTTGCGGTAGTCGATGTAGTAGGAGTGCTCCCAGACGTCACAGCCGAGGATCGGCGTCGCGCCATGCACCAGCGGGCTTTCGCCGTTGGCGGTCTTGGAGATTTCGAGCTTGCCGTTCTTGACCGACAGCCAGCACCAGCCGGAGCCGAACTGACCGACGCCGGCAGCGGCAAAATCGGCCTTGAACTTGTCGAGACCGCCGAGGTCCTCGGTGATCTTCTTTTCCAGACGGCCGGGCAGCTTGCTGCCGCCGCCGTTGGGCTTCATCCAGTTCCAGAAATGCAGATGGTTGTAGTGCTGGCCGGCATTGTTGAACACGGCCGGGTTCTTGCCGAACGAGCCCTTGACGATCTCTTCGAGGGACTTGCCCTCGAATTCGGTCCCCTTGATCGCGTTGTTACCGTTGGTCACGTAAGCTTGGTGGTGCTTGTCGTGATGGTATTCCAGCGTTTCCTTGGACATGTGGGGCGCAAGGGCGTCATGGGCATAGGGCAGATTGGGCAGCGTGAAGGTCATGGGGTGATGTCCGAACTGATGGGAGACGTGATCTAACGGACCCCCTTATAGAAGGTTCCAGGGGGGTTAGACACCGCAATTTGGCATGGCGCGGCCGTGACAAACGGCCCTTATTGTCAAAAGCAGCGGCCTGGAATCTAATCCCGGCCATACTTGAACGAATTGTTATGGATGAATTCGATGAGTACCCGCGCGATCTGCCCGCTTGCGGCAGCGGTTGCCGCCACCCTGGGTGCGGCGGCGCCTGCCGACGCGGCCGGCCCCACGATCCGGGGCCGCTTCAGCTACGAGGGCATCGCCAACTGCCAGAAGCCGGCCGTTCAGAATTTTCCGATCCGGGCCCGGGGAACGGCGCAGCTTTCGACCGATCGGAAGGCGACCCTCAACATGACGTCCAATACCGGCGGCTGGACGCGGCTGGACGCGACGCTCGGCGGCGCGCCCACGGCGGCGCCCGGCGGCTCGGCCAGCCTCAAGGTGGTCGGCGCGCATACGCTGCGTGCCGTGCGCGACTATCCGAACAACGTCACCATCGTGACGATGACCATCCGCGGATCTTCCTGCACCATGACCATCGATAACCGGCTCAAGCCGGGCAAGACGGTCTATACCTTCACGAGCGTTCTGGGCATCGCCTATTGCTCCCGCCCGCAGATCACCAGAACCGAGTGCAGCAGTTACTGAGCGTCGCCGCGCACCGGCATCACCGCAGGTTCGTTCACAGTCTCTAATGCCGGGGGATTGAGACCATGACAGCAAGGACCATCTGCTTCGCAACAGCGCTTGCCGCCACCATACTTGCGATTCCGTCCTCCAGCGACGCTGCCGGGAAACCCGCCCGCGCCCGCTTCACCATGGAAGCGCTCGCCGATTGCCAGCAACCAGCCCTTCAGAACATTCCGATTCGTGCCGAGGGAACCGGCGTGCTCTCTGCCGACCGCACCGCGACCCTCGACATGGATTCAAATGTGGAGGGGCGCGTCCAGTACACCGCCACGCTGGGCGGCAAGCCGCATGAGGCGCCCGGCGGTTCGACCTCGCTTCGCGTCGCGGGCAAGCATACGCTGAAGGCGATACGGGACTATCCCAACAATTCCATCGTCGTCTACATGACCGTCATCGGCAATTCCTGCACGCTGCGAATCGAGAACAGGCTGAAGCCGGGCAAGCGGCAATACACATTCCAGAGCCACTTCGGCATCGCCTACTGCTCCAGGCCGCGGATCGTACGCGCCGATTGCGTCCCCTATTGAGCGGCGCTGGGGCCCGCGGCAGCGGATCTATTCGCAATAGGACGCGCCGCCATAGACGAAGCATTTGCGCCCGCCCGATGCCGGCTTGCGCCGTTGCGCAACACTCGGCTTGCGCTCGGCGCGCTTCTGGCAAGCGCCGTTCGAGCCCAAAACATAGCCATCGTCGCAACTGATCTTGACGCAGCTGTCGCCGCTGGCCTTGCTGCCGCGCTCGCATTCGAGCGGACACACCCGCTCCGTCTTGCCGCGCACCGCATCGAGCGCGTCGATGCTGGCGAATTTCACGTCGAATTTGGTGCCGGCCTTTGCGTTGAATGACGCCAGCGCCTGACGCGACGAGGCGTTCCATTCGCCGTCGATGGTTCCGGTCTTGCAACCGACGCGCTTGAGTTCGGATTGCAGCAGGCGGGGAAGGTCCTGCGGCGCGGCTCGATCGGTCCTGGACTCGGCGGGCGTTACGGCGGCGAGCCGGGCTGCCTCGGCCTTTTTCGCCGATTCATCGGCCTGCTTCTGCTGCTCCGCGCGATTGGCGCGCTCGACCGCCGCCAGTTTTTCGGCCTCGACCTGTGTCTTTCGTTCCGCCGCGAGCCTCGCCTCCTCGGCCGCCCTGGCGTTGGCCGCTGCCTTGGTCTGCTCGGCGACCTTGGCGCCTTCGGCGGCAAGCCTCGCCCGCTCCACTTCGGTTTCGCGGGCTTTCTCGGTGGCGGCAATCCGCGCGGCTTCTGCCGCCAGCTTGTTGCGCTGGGCCTTGGCGAGATCCGCATAGAAGCCGGACGGGTTGGCGCGAATGAAGGAATCCCAGCCCTCGCGCGTGCCGACGCGCTCCGCCAGTTCGTAGTCGCGGCGCAGATCGGCGTTGGCATCCCCGGCAGGCGGCGCGGCGGGCGCCGGCACCAGCGCCACATCGTTGCCACCGAGCGAGCCGTACACGAAAGGCTCCTGCCTGTTGGCGGTAGCCTTCATGACGTCGTCGCGCACCAGACGGAACGCCTTGCCGAGTTCGAGGCCGGGTTTCGCCAGATGCCTCAGCAACGCCGCCGTGAATGGGCTGTTCCTGCTGTCGCCATCGGCGGCGGTCGATCCGCCCTTGGCCGCGAACGCGATCAGCGTGTTCGGCCGCGATGGTTCGACGCCGGCAAGGCCGCGGCCGAGCGAGCGCGACGCCACCGTCCGTTTCATGGTTTTTGCGAATGGATTATCGCGGCAGGCGTCGAGAATGACGAGGCGAAGCTGCTTGGCGGGCTCGATCGCCTGCAGGATGCGATCGAGCGCGATCGCTTCGTCATAGGCATCGCTGTCGCGTTCCAGCACCGCGTCCACCGGGACGAGATAGTTGGTGCCATCGACCTCGATGCCGTGGCCGGCGTAATAGATGACGGCGATATCGGCATCGCGCGCCTTCTCGGTGAAATCGCGCAGGGCACGCCGCATTTCGGTATTCTTCAAATCGCGCCGGGATTCCACCACGTCGAACGCGGCTTTCCGGAACATCTCGGTGATGGCCGTCGCGTCATTGGCCGGATTGGTCAGCGCGACGACATTCTGGTAGGCCGAATTGCCGACGACAAAGGCGACGCGCTTGTCCGCAAAGGCGGGCTGGCCGAAAAGGCAAGCCATTGAAGCGATAAATGAAAAGGCTGCCAGCCGGCGCATCGCGATCCCCCGAGTCCGAGCAGGACAAGCATATCATTTGGCCTTATGACAGCAAGACGGGCGATGTCTGTGACCGGCGTCACCGAACGGGCACCGCGGCGAGGATCCAAACGACGTGAGCATCGAGATCGACATCCTGAACGGGGATGCATCGTGGTCCACGGTCGAGCCGCTGATGAAGGCGGTATGGCCGCGCCATGTCGTCGAAAGGCTGCCGTGGGGGCACATCGAATGGGCGCACGCCGATCTGCGCGTGCTGATCGAGGCGCCCTGGGATTCGGAAGTGCCGGGACTGGCCTGCCATGCCGGCATCTATTTCCGCGACGCGCTCTGGGACGGGCGCAAGGTGCATATCGGCGGTATCGGCGGGGTGGCGACCCGGCCGGACTGCCGCGGGCGCGGCTACGCCACGGTGGCGCTCAACGCCGCGATCCGGACCATGCGCGACCACGAAGCGGTGCGCTTTGCGATGCTGTTCTGCGAGCCGCATAACCAGGCGTTCTACGAAGCCCGCGGCTGGCATCCGTTCAAGGGCGAGGTGTATGCCGAGCAACCCGGTGGAAAAATCCGCTTCGAGGCGATGGCGCCCTACATCTTCGATTTCACGCGCAAGCCGCGCGACGGAATAATCGACCTATGCGGCCTGCCGTGGTGACCCCTGCGCCGCCATGGGTGGCTTGCGCTTCGCACCGCCAATAATATGTCAGCCATAATCTATTGGCCCGACAGGCAGTGACGCAATGACGATTGAGGCCCCGCTCGACGCGCGCCCCGCGGCCGTCCCGCCCAACGCGGTCAACCGCCTGCTGACGGCGCCGATCCTGCCGACGCTGCTGCAGCTCGCCCTTCCCAACACGATCGCGATGTTCGGCACCACGCTGGTTGCCGTCGCCGAGACCGCCTATATCGGCCGGCTCGGCACCGAGCCGCTCGCCGGCATCGCGCTGGTGTTTCCGTTCGTGATGCTGACGCAGATGATGTCGGCGGGCGCGATGGGCGGCGGCGTCTCCTCCGCCATCAGCCGCGCGCTCGGCGCCGGCGACCGCGAGCGTGCGGCGACGCTGGCGCTGCATGCCGCGATGATCGGCGCCTGCGCCGGAGTCTTTTTCACGGTCATGATGCTGACGCTGGGCCGCAGCTTCTACGCACTGCTCGGCGGCCGCGGCGGCGTGCTCGAACAGGCGATGGATTATTCGCAGGTGTTGTTTTCCGGCGCGATCGCGATCTGGCTGGTCAACACGCTGGCCTCGGTGGTGCGCGGCACCGGCGACATGCGTATCCCCTCGATCACGCTGATCGGCACCGCGCTGATTCAAATTGCCGTCGGTGGCGGACTGGGCCTCGGGCTGTTCGGCCTGCCGAGGCTCGGCATGGCCGGCGTCGCCGCGGGGCAACTGACCGCGTTCTCGCTCGGCGCGTTGTTTCTGGCCTGGTATCTCGTCAGCGGCCGCAGCCGGCTGACGCTGAACTTCAAGGACTTTGCGTTCCGCCGTGACATGTTCTTCGACATTCTCAAAGTAGGGGCGGTGTCATGTTTGTCGCCGCTGCAGACGGTGCTGACCGTGCTCATCTTCACGAAGATCCTGGCCGGCTACGGCACCGAAACGCTGGCCGGCTACGGCATGGGCTCGCGGCTGGAGTTTTTGCTGACGCCGATCGCGTTTGCCTTCGGCGTCGCCTCGGTGCCGATGGTCGGCATGGCGATGGGCGCGGGCCTCGTGGCGCGCGCGCGCCAGGTGGCCTGGACCGCGGGCGCATCAGCCAGCATCACCGTCGGGATCATCGGCATCATCGTCGCGATCTGGCCGCAGCTGTGGGTTTCGATGTTCACCAGCGATCCCGGCGTCACCGCCGCCGCGCATTCCTATTTCAACTGGGCCGGACCTGCGTTCGCGTTTTTCGGCATGGGCGCGTGCCTGTATTTCTCGTCGCAAGGTGCGGCGAAGGTCGGCGGTCCCGTGATGGCCGGCACGTTCCGCCTGGTGCTGGTCGGCGGCGGCGGCTGGCTGCTGGCGTCCTCGGGTGCACCGGCATGGACCCTGTTCGCGCTGGTGGCCGCGGCGATGGTTGTCTACGGCCTTGGAACCGCGCTGGCGATCCGCCTGACGCGCTGGGGCAAGTGAACGACTTCACTTTATTGAGCGTTGCGAAAATCTGATTTGTTGCTATGCAGGCCTGCTTTTCGAGGAATGATTCATGGCCCGCATTTCGGCGTTCATCTTTGCAATCACAGCGGCATTGCTGGCTGCGCCATCGGCGCATGCGCAGAACGGCGCCGATCCTTCCGGTACCTGGCTGACCCAGGCCGGCGATGCGCGGGTGCGCGTCAGCAAATGCGGTGGCGGGATTTGCGGCGTCATCGTCGGGCTGAAGGACCCGATCGACCCCAACACCGGCAAACCGCAGGTCGATGACAAGAATCCGAATCCGGCGCTGAAGAAGCGGCCGATGATCGGCCTGCCGCTGTTCAGCGGCATGCATGCGACCGGACCCGGCAAATGGACCGGGCAGATCTACAATGCCGACGACGGCTCCACCTACGCCAGCAATGTTTCGATGGCACGGCCGGATACGCTGCGCGTGGAGGGATGTGTCGGCGCGCTCTGCGGCGGCGAAAACTGGTCGCGGGTCGGACGGTAGCATTCACCACGGCGGTCTCGCAGACTGGACAAAGGCGCAGTAGCGCCGTGCCCACCCTCTCTCGACACCACCGCCGTGAGTGGTGGGCACGCTTGGCTTTGCCTACCCTACAAGATCTAGGCCGCCATCGCCTTCAATGCCGTCGCGGCCGAGGCGTAGCCGCCGCGGGCACCGTCGATGAAGTGGACGTGGTCGCTGCGCATCACCGAGGGCGTAAAGCACGTCATCATCGCCGCGTCCTGCCGATGCAGGCCATAGCGCACGATCCTGTTCAACGCCGCCTTCGCCAAAATCCCGGTCAGTGCGCGTTCGAGGTCTTCGGTACAATCGAGGATCATCCGCAATCCGTCGTCATATTTGCGGAAGTCCGAATTCTCCACCACCTGCTGCACGTAGTTCTTCGGCACGAAATTGCCGACCTTGATGCCGAAGCGCATCACCACATAGGCCCACAGCGTCACCGCGAGCACCATTGTGCGCCGCTTCAGCATCGATCCGCCGCGAGCGGCGCGGGCCTCGTAGTCGACACCGGCCGGCGGCCAGCGCAGCGGCGGTCCGCCCGGCGGCACCGGCCGCCCCGCATCCGGGCTCTTTTCGATCAGCTTGATGATGTCCTCGATCACCTTGCGGAAGGCGAGCGGATCGGCGCCCCTGGCCGGCACCACCAGCACCGACAGGATCAGCCCGCGCGTCGCCGGCATTTCCTCGAACCGGCATGACAGGCCGGACAGATCGGGCTGGGTGCCCGGATGAGCCGGCGGCACGGCGAACTCGCCGC
>JAQSDT010000031.1 GCA_029946075.1 bacterium
CAACGCGCTGACGGATGCCGAGCTCGACGCGATCAGCGCCGGCGGCATCATCAGCTTTCTCCGTCACCTGTTCGGCGGCCCCGGCGACCTCCGCCGTTCGACCGACCGCCCGTCCGACCCGGTTCACAAGTAATACAACGGGCAGGAGAGAGACATGACCAACCCTGTCCGCGAAGCCTGCGAGCTCAGCCTCGGCGAACTCGATATCGTGAATGGCGGCAGCATGCTCGGCATGGCCCTTGATGCCGCCCAAAAATACCTCGACGGTCTGGGCGGCCGTCTGATCGACGCCGTGCACCAGCCGCTGACACCGAAACCGTCGATGAGCCTGCATATGCGATAGCGCCGGATATGCGATAGCGCCGGCTCCAGGAGCCGGAATGAAGAGGCCGCCCATGTTGGCGGCCTCTTTCATGTTGGCCATGCGTGATTTGATGGAATTCAGCTCTCGGGTGTCCGCTCGATCAGCCAGCGATTCACAGCTTGATGAAAATTCAGCGGACCGGGCACGGTCATGTGCGTCTTGATGTACTTGAATCCCGCCCGTTGCAGCGTTCGATTGGGGCCGATGTTGAACGCGTTCGGCTCGCAGAACAGCTGATGAATTCTGAGCACGCGAAAATAGATGTCGACGCTCAGGCGGACGCAATGCGCGCCGATTCCCTGCTGCCGTTGGGCGGGCTCGGTGACATGCAGATGCATATTGGCCTGCTTGCCGAAGACGATCTTGTCGCAGCTTGAAAACCCGATGGGACGTCCATCGCCCAGCCAGATGACGAAAACGCCCCTGCGTTCTTCCGGCGGGAGACTGAACTGGGACCTGAACAGGGATGCCCACGCGTCTTTTGGTGGCAGGCGCGATGGATCGACACCAAGCATTTCCAGATGTTCCGGCGTCGATGAATGGAAGTAGTCGATGACAAGCGGGGTTTCCTCGAGTCGCATCTCGCGAACCTGTAACTCCATCGGCGCCTTTCCCGGCTGCGTCTTTCCAGAGAATGAAAACAAGTTTAGGGCGTGGACTCACTAGCGCATAGCCGAATTCGGATTGATGCGAGCTTGACGAACGCCGAACGCCGCGCGGCTTGTCAACTCGGCGCGGTCCGCAGCGGGGCTCCTAATGGTCTGAATTTACTTCCGCTTTCGGCGAAATAACGGACATCGCCGGGCTTGCTGCTGGCTCGACCCGGTCGTGAATGACGGACTTGAGATCGGGACCAAAGAGGTGACATATTCTCGTTCGAAGACGCAGGTCCGGTCAAAGTCGCCGATCAGCACGTTGACGGGCCCGGTCTGCCCAGCATCGGAGGTCTCCTTCCGAAGGTGATCTGCGGTTGCGGACGGGGACACTGTTGATGGATCGTCGTGCGCTCATCCTGGGGCTTGCATTGATGCCCGTGGCGGCGGTCGCCCAAAACCGTCGCTTCCGAATTGGGTGGCTCGTGTTCGGCGGAAGCGCGCTTGGTCCCATAGACCAGTCCCTGATGGATGCCCTTTCCGAGCGCGGCTATTTTGAGGGCCACAACCTCGAAATCCTGTTTCGACATGCCAACGGGTCGCCTTCAGCTCTCGCAGGCCTGGCTGCTGAACTTGCGGCGCAAAAGCCCGACGTTCTGATTGGCATCGGCGGAGACGTCGTGAATGCGCTCTTCAGGGCAAGCGAGGGAGTAATCCCGGTCGTTGGGGGCGTAAGCGACAATCCGATAAAAACCGGGTTGGCGGTCAATCTTCCGCGTCCAGCCAAAAACTTCACCGGTGTCGCTTTTTTGACGGATGATTTGGCGGCCAAGCGCATGGAGCTTCTCAAAGAAGTAGCGCCCGCCTCAAAACGCGTCGCAGCGATCTGGAATCCCCAGCATCTGGAGGACGAGTTTGTATCCTCGCGGCAAGGGGCTGAAAAACTGGGGCTTGTCTTCACCTCGCACGAGATAAACAGCGCCGATGCGATTGAAGGTGCCCTGCGCGATGTAACGTCTGCAAATGCAGACAGTCTGTTTGTTATTCCATCGCGACTGACCGGAATCGCCAATCGGAAGATAACGACTTACGCAATCGAAAGACGGCTTCCCGTGGTCACCGCATGGCGTGAGTTTGTCGACAACGGATGTTTGCTCTCATATGGACCGAGCCGCAAGTTGGAGGCACGGCGTCTCGTCGACAGTGTGGTGAAGGTTCTGGGTGGAACGAAACCGGCAGATATCCCGATTGAGCTGCCGGTCAAGTTCGAGTTGGTCATTAACCTCAAAACGGCCAAGGCGATCGGTCTTGCCATCCCGCCAACGCTGCTTGCCCGAGCGGACGACGTCGTCGAATAGCGCATTGCGACGTCATATCTTGTCTTGGCCGATCTCTTGACCCATCGCGTCATTTCGCGGCGCTGCAGAATCTGCTCCGTCATCGGCTTGCGGACTCTGGCGAGCCATCCGCCCGCAGATTGACGGGTTCACGATCTGGCTCGAATGGAAACCCGGAGCCAGGCGCTGTCCGGATTTCGCCGATCCATTTGAACTTTGAGCCGGTTCGGGCGACTCAAGCGTATCAGATGCCGGGCGACCGGCTTGCCAGTCCGGACCGGACAGCCGGTTCGAGCCGCCAATCGGGGAAATCAGGATGAAATTCGTTGCCTTGGCTTTTTCGTGCCTCTTGCTGCTTTCGGCGCCCGTCAAGGCCAATGATGCAGCCACCCTTGGCGCGATGGTCGTGCTGGCCAACAAGGGAAATGCGGAAGCGCAATACCATGTCGGCATGATGCACAACAACGGCATCGGCACCCCGCAGGATCCCAAGCAGGCCTTCGAGTGGTTCAAGAAATCCACCGCATCCGGCGACCCGCTCGGCGCCTATAAGCTCGGTTGTTACTACGCCGGGCAGTTCGCGGGCGTCGTACCGACGGACCTCAAGGAAGCGCTGAAATACAAGCTCGTTGCTGCCGAGGCCGGCTATGCGCTCGCCCAGCACGATGTTGCCATCATGTACGAGAAGCAGGGAAATTCGGACGAAGCGCTGAAGTGGCTGAAGATGGCCGCCGATCAGGGATATCCTTCGGCGCTCTTTGGATTGTCGATGGTGTATTCTGCGGGCAAAGTGACGCCGCGCGATATGTCGTCGTCCTACGCCTATTTCAAGCTCTCGGGCGTGGCGCCCCCGAAGAATGTGAATGAGATGGCTTCAACCTTGTCCAAGCCGGAGCTGACGAAGGGCGAAGAGCTGGTTTCCAAATGGCGCCCGCAACCGACCGCGCTCACCATCAAGGCAAAGAGCGGTGTCCGGGCTGCCGATGAGCTTCTGAAAACCGCAGCGAAGTAGCCGTTCTCAGCGCATCTGACAGAACGCGCCTGGTGAGGCTGCGATGAAATGGCAGCAAATCCTTTTCAGCGTTGAAGGCCGGATCGGCAAGGCTCCCTTGGCCTGGTCAGACCACCGGTATGACCGATAAGATGCCGGTCATTGACGTTCGGGGCGGGACATGCGGCGGCGCGAGCTTCTTGGTATTCTGGGTGGCGCGGCAGCTTTACCTGTTTTGGCGCGCGCTCAAAAGGACTTGCCCG
Organism: bacterium; assembly: GCA_029946075.1. Lineage (GTDB taxonomy): Bacteria > Pseudomonadota > Alphaproteobacteria > Rhizobiales > Xanthobacteraceae > Bradyrhizobium. Next base: position 3,549 of record JAQSDT010000031.1, read on the forward strand.
TTGTCGCCGTGCTTGTGCCGGGACCAGCGAAGAACGCCGAAAATCGACTGGTAGCCATCCGCCAAGGCATGCGGGAGGCAGGCCTCACCGAGGGCATCAACTTTACTTTTGCTTCGCGTTACGCCGACGGTGTTTTCGATCGATTGCCTGGGCTTGCCCTTGAACTCGCCGCGCTGAAGCCACGCCTCATCATTGCTTCGGCCGCCGCGGCGTCGATCGTGCACAAAGTCCTGCCCGAGTTGCCGTTGGTCTTCACGTCCTATGCCGCCGATCCCATCAAGGCAGGATTTGCAGAAAGCTATGTCCATCCGGGTGGCCATGCGACCGGCAATGTTATGCATGCGGTTGGGGGTGAGGAGGCGCTGACCCAAAAGCGTATGAACCTGTTCAAGGAGCTGGTACCTGATCTGAAGGCGGTCGGCTTCATAGGTACATCGTCGATTCTCGCCACAGCCGAGCTCAACACATTGCAAAGCGCCGCTGGTCAATTCGGCTTTGATGTCGTGCGTCATCCACTTCAGGGTCTCGACGAGATAGAGGGGGCGGTTTCGGCAAGCGTCCGCGATGGCGTTGGTGCCCTTTATGTCTCCGGCGAGCCGTTACTCTACAACAACATGCCGCGAGTCTTGCCTTTGGTCATGGGGCCGGGAAAGCCGACGGTCGGCACCTATCCGGAGTGGGGCCGGGCAGGCCTTCTGATGTCCTATTCGGCCGATTTGATCGACGACTTCCGCCGCGCTGGCATCTATGCCGCCAAGATTCTCGGTGGCGAAAAGCCGGCGGACCTGCCGATTGAACAGGCCAGCAAGTTCGTGCTCGTGCTCAACCTCAAGACAGCGAAATCCTTGGGCATCGCGGCGTCCGACCGTCTGCTGACGGTTGCCGACGAGGTGATCGAATAGGGGACGCGATGTCCGAGTCCGGCGCTTTTCGCACCTGACAAGCTTTGCTGACGATGTCCGTTCTTAAAGGCAAAGCCGATGCCCGGTTGCCTGTCGAACTTCTCAGCCTGATCCAAACGGATCGAAGGCGCGTGCCGCAGCTTGCACCTCCGGGCTGGCGGCCCGGGGCAAAACTGCTAAGCTCACGGCAAAACAACCATAATGGAGGACCGCCATGGACGCCGTGACCCCGAAGGGCACTGACACTGCCGACACGCATTCCCACCTCGTCCGTCCCGCCGGCATGGAATGGCAGAAGACGCGCTTCCCCGGCTGCGAAGCCAAGACGCTGTTGTTCGATCGCAAGACCGGGCTGATGACGGCCTTGATGAAGTTCGAGCCGGGCGCGGTGCTGCCCGACCATGAGCACGTCAACATCGAGCAGACCTACGTGCTCGAAGGTTCGCTGGTCGACAAGGAAGGCCCGGCGCAGGGCATCGAATGCAAGGCCGGCGAGTTCATCTGGCGCGAGGAGGGCAGCCGCCATGTCGCGTGGTGTCCGCAGGGCGGCTTGATGCTCGCGATCTTCCAGGTGCCGAACAAGTTCTTCGAAGCCGACGGCCGCGTCATCGACGCCGCCGGTGAAGATTGGGACCAGGCCTGGGGACATACCGGCAGGGGCTGAACTCGCCGGCCTGTCGGAGCGAAGTGGCGTTCGTTCCGTCCGAGGCCTCGCACGGCGCTCGTTCAGATGGTTTTTGACGAGCTGACTGGCTGTAACCGGCGGAAAGCCTGCCGGTGGCGATCCATCACACCCGCAGTTTCGTACATGTTTCGTTAGCAATACCGGCAGGTCAGCCCCGGTCTTTGCCAAATGTTAGAGTCCGGCCCCCCACAATTTGGCACCAATTTCAGGGGTCGGCATGTCAAGACGCACGAACGCAATTCTGGCAGCGGTCCTCGCCTGTGGACTGTTCATGGCCGCGCCGCGCGCGCAATCCGCGGAGATCCGAAGCCAACGCCTCAACGTCGTGTTCCTGAACCCCGGAAAAACCGGCGAAGTGTTTTGGGACATGGTGTCCGCAACCATGAAGGCGGCCGGCGCCAGGCTCGACATGTCCGTGGAAGTACTGACCGCGGAGCGCAACTTCCGCCGCATGCAGGAACTGGGAATTGCAGCGACCAGCCGGACAAGGAAGCCTGATTTTCTGGTGTTGGTGAACGAAGAGTCCGCGGCGTTCCCGATTCTCGAGGCCGCCGAGGCGGCCGGCATCAAGACCCTGATGCTTTCGAACCCGTTCGTCGGCGCCGAAGTCGAGCGGATCGGTCCGCCGCGCCATAACTACAAAATGTACCTTGGAGATATCACCACCGACCTGGAAGCCGCGGGCGCCCGGATGGCGGATGCGTTGTTCGACGCAGCGCGCGCCGGCAGGTCGCAGAGCGAGGACGGCAAGATACATATCCTGGCGATCGGTGGCGATGAAACCACCCCTTCTTCCATCGAGCGCAACAATGGTCTGGCCCGCGCCGCGGCCAAGGCACCCGACGTCGTCATCGACCGGATGCTCTTCGCCAACTGGACGGCGTCCGAGGCCGAACGCATTACGACCAACTATCTGGCCTGGGCCTCCCGCAAGAATATCCGGGTGGCAGGCATCTGGGCGGGCAACGATCCGATGGCCCTCGGCGCGCTCAAGGCGGTCAGCGCCGCCCATCTTCAGCCCGGCAAGGATCTGCAGGTCGTCGGTCTGAACTGGTCGATGGACGCGTTGCGGGAGATCGAGGCGGGCCGGCTGCTGCTGACCGATGGCGGTCATTTCCTGCTCGGCGGCTGGTCGATGGTGCTGCTGCGGGATTATGCCGATGGCTGCGATTTCGCCACCAACACACCGCATGTGAAGCTCAAGACGTCGGCCATCACGCGGGCCAACCTCTCCTCCGTGAATGATTTGGTTCGGGATCGCGCCTTCGACCGGATCGACTTTCAGCGCTTCAGGGCGACGGCCAAATGCGGCTTCTATGACTTTTCCGTCGAAGCCCTGGTGCGCTCGCTGTTGCCTGCTGGCGGCGGCTGAGAGCCGGCACGCAAGAGACGAATGCCATGAACCGAGAGCTTGATCTTGCGGCCAAAGCGGACGCATCGCCCGGCGAACGCCGGCCGGGGCCCTCGCGCACGGTCGTCAATTCCATGCTGTGGGCGACGTTGCCGATCCTGCTGATCGTGCAACTGCTCACCTTCGCTGCGTTGGAGTTTTCCAACCTGTGGTCGGCGAAGGAGAAATTCGACGCGCGTATGGTCGAAGTTGCCGAAAGCCGTGCGCCGTTGATCGCCGAGCCGCTCTGGAAAATGCGCTACGAGCAGATCGCCAACATCCAGCATGAAATCCTCGGGGATCGCGCGATTACGTCGGTCACGATCTATGACGACACGGACACTGCGGTGGCTTCGGCACGCGAGCGGCCCGCCAACATGGTCGGTGGGTCGGTGCGGCGTCCGATCAATTATCGCAATGGCAACATTGCAGTGGAGGCGGGCTCGATCCAGATCGCCTATTCCTACGACACGCTCTATGCAGGCGCCGGGACGGCGTTCCTGCGGCTTCTCGTGGTTGGCGTGATTGCGACGCTGGCCATGCTCGTGGCGCTCAGGATATCGGCCAATATCTTTGTCGGCAATCCGCTGTCGGCGATGATCGCGACGATCCGGCGCAGCGAGCGCGACGGACGGGCCTACAGCGCCGAGATAAACGCCAACAATGAATTTGGTCAGCTCGCCGACGCCTTCAACGGCATGCAGCGGGCGACCACGGATGCGATCGACAGGTTGGGCTACCTTGCCCGGCACGATCCGCTCACCGGACTACCCAATCGCCGCGCCTTGAGCGAGCGGCTGGCGTCGATCTGCAACGAGGTGCGCTGCCCGGAGTTGTTGGTCGCTCTGCACTTCCTCGACCTCGACGATTTCAAGGCCGTCAACGACACCTTCGGCCACGAAGCCGGCGACCGGTTGCTGGTTAACGTCGCCGAGCGGCTCCGTGGGGCGATCGCACCGGAAGACTGGGTTGCGCGGCTCGGCGGCGACGAGTTCGTCGTCATTCAATTCGACGTCGAAGGCGAAGAGCACGCGCTGGCGCTGGCGGAGCGGCTGCTCGCCGCAATTTCACTGCCCATCGAAATTCACGACAAGAAGATCGCTCCGCGCGGCAGCATCGGAGTCGCGGTGCGCAAGGCCTCCGATCCCGAAGTGGTTCGCCTGCCGACGCTTGCCGACATCGCGCTCTATCAGGCCAAGAGCAGGAGCCAGGGCACCGTTGCCATCCTCAACGAGGCGCTGCAAAAGGCCCATGACAGGCGGCGTGAACTGGAATTGGCCATTCCTGCTGCCTTTGCCGAACGACAATTCGAGGTGTGGTACCAGAGCCAGATCGAACTCAGGAACAACCGGGTGGTGGGCCTGGAAGCGTTGATCCGCTGGCGCCACCCGGAACATGGCCTCATCGGGCCAGACGAATTCCTGCCGCTGATCGAACGCGGTGGGAACGGCGCCAGGCTGACGCTCTTCGTGCTGGAGGACGCCTGCATGGCGCTCGCGACGCTGGCGGCCTCCGGCAGATCGGACATTCGCGTGGCGATCAACCTGCCGCCGTCGGAGCTTACCGATCATTCCTTCGCCGACCAATTGCAAGCCGTCTGTGCACGGCTTGACGTGCCGACGACCCGGCTTGAACTCGAGATCACCGAAGGCTCCCTGATCAACAACATTGCCGGCACATTCCAGGTGCTGGAGCGGCTACGCAGCCTCGGTGTGACGATCGCGCTCGATGATTTCGGCACCGGCTACTCGTCTCTGGCCCATATGCGCCGGTTCCCGCTCGACAAGATCAAGATCGACAAAGCTTTCATTCGCGACATCCCCGGCAATGCCGAGGACAAGGCCATCGTCGGCATCATCGCGTCACTTGCGAAGACGCTCAACCTGACCGTCGTGGCCGAAGGCATCGAACGCATCGAACAGGCGCGTGCCATGGCCGATATCGGCGTCGCGCAAGGGCAGGGTTATTTCTACCAGCGTCCGCAGCCGCTCCTCCAGGTGCTGGCATTCCTCGGCGAGCCGCGAAACCAGACGGCAGGCATGCGCGTGATCACGGGATAGTTGCGCCGCCGGTGAGGATTGGGATCAGGCCTGGGGACACACCGGCAGGGCGGAATTGGGGGGCCGATCGCCGGGCAGATCACTCGGCTATCGCAGCACGATCCACACCGGCGCGT
>JAQSDT010000032.1 GCA_029946075.1 bacterium
TTCACCGCGACGCTGTTCGATCTGCTCACCGCCTATTCGGCGCAGCGTCAGCAGCGCGTGCTGGCAACGGTGCATCTGGCCAAGCGCACGGTGTGGTCGCTGGCTGAGGCGCGCGCCTCGCTGGAGCGGCTGGTCGGCATGGCCGATGCCGAGGACTGGAATTGCCTCGACGATTTCCTGCTCAGCTACGTCGTCGATCCCTCGCAGAAGGCCACCGTGTTCGCGTCGAGCTTTGCCGCCGCGCTCGAACTGGTGCGTGAAGGCGAGATGGAATTGAACCAGAAAGAGGCGTTCGCGCCGCTGTATTTTCGTAAGCGTCCGCCGCAAGGCTCCGGAGCGATGGCCGCTCCGGATCTGACGGTCGAGTAAGTGGAAGGAGACCTAGCCATGGCAAGCCTGGCGGAAAAACGCATGGAAGATGCCGAGGAGCGTCCCGTCGACGAAAGCGCCGAAGTGACGGCGCGGCCGGAGGAATTGCGGCTGCTGGAAGCGCTGCTGTTTGCCTCCGCCGAGCCGATCGACCAGGCGGCCCTGGCCAAGCGGATGCCTGACGGCGTCGACATCAAGGAAGCGCTGGCGCAGCTGCAGGCCGAATACGCCACGCGCGGCGTCAATCTGGTTCGCGTCGCCAACAAATGGACCTTCCGCACCGCCGGCGATCTGTCGTGGCTGATGACGCGCGAGAGCACCGAAACGCGACGGCTGTCGCGTGCGGCCATCGAGGTGCTCGCGATCATCGCCTATCACCAGCCGGTGACGCGCGCCGAGATCGAGGAGATCCGCGGCGTGATCACGTCCAAGGGGACGCTCGACGTGCTGCTGGAGACCGGCTGGATCCGCCCGCGCGGCCGTCGCAAGACGCCGGGCCGTCCGCTAACCTTCGGTACGACCGACGCGTTCCTGTCCCAGTTCAGCCTGGAAGCGCTTGGCGACCTGCCGGGCCTCGAAGAGCTGAAGGGAACGGGGCTGCTGGACTCGCGGCTGCCCTCCGGCTTCAGCGTTCCGACGCCATCCGACGACGTGGCGCTGCGTGAGGACGAGGACCCGCTGGATGCCGGCGATACGCTGGAACTGCTGCTGGCGCCCGCTGCCGATCCCGAGGAGGGCGGTGGTGAAGGGGGCAGCAACGAAGCCCAGGACCCCATTACGTAGTTTTGTCCGGCCTGGTTCTGGTTCCGGAAGCGGGGTTAACGGTAGCAATAATACGTAGCCGCGACACCGATTTGCCGCGGCCTAAGTCCTTGTTTTTGACACCTCCCGGGCCTACCTTCCGCCAAAGCTTGGCCGGTATCCGGCCGTGTATTTCTGGAGGGTTGCAGGATGGGTTCGCTTAGCATTTGGCACTGGATCGTCGTGATCGCAGTGGTCCTGCTGTTGTTCGGCCGCGGCAAGATTTCCGACCTGATGGGTGACGTCGCGCAGGGCATCAAGGCCTTCAAGAAGGGCATGCAGGACGAGCCGAAGGAAGCCGAAAAACCGGCCGAACCGGTCAAGACCATCGATCACAACGCGGCACCCACCGCTGCGCGGTCGGATGTCGGCAGCAAGGCTGTCTGATCCAGGCATCTCTGCCCGGCGTCCGCTTTGCGGCCCCGGTTGAGAATAGGCGCGGACGGCCCCAAATCCTGTTAAGTTGCAAATCTTGTTAAGTTGACCGGGGCGCGGACGTCACGCGTGAGCGGAAGTATTCATGTTCGACATCGGGTGGAGTGAACTGGTCGTCATCGCGGTTGTCGCGCTGATCGCCATCGGCCCGAAAGAGCTGCCGGGCGTGCTGCGCATGGTCGGGCAGTGGATGGGCAAGGCCCGGAAGATGGCCGGCGAATTCCAGGGCCAGTTCCAGGAAGCCATGCGCGAGGCCGAAATGGCCGACCTCAAGAAGAGCTTCGACGAGGTCAAGGACGTGGCGACGGGCCTTTCCCCGACCGGCCTCATGACCTCGCTGCAAAAGGACGTCAGCGACGCCATGCAGATCGGCGACATCGACAAGCCCGCTGCCGACAAGACCGCTGCCGATAAATCTGTCACCGACACGGCGCTGGACTCGCAAGTCGAGGGGGCGATCGGCGAGCCGACGACGCCTGCCGCGCCGACGCCGGAAACCTTCGTCGCGGCGGAGACGCATGCCTCGCTGCCCGAGCCGCTGATCATCACGCGGGAAGTCGAGGCCGCGCCGCAGGAGATAGCGCCGGTGGCGCCTGACGTGCTCAAGGACGCCAAAGCGTCATGACCATCGAAGACATCGAGGCCAGCAAGGCGCCGCTGATGGATCATTTGATCGAGCTGCGCTCGCGGCTGATCAAGGCGCTGCTCGGCTTCGGCATTGCCTTCATTTTCTGCTTCTTCTTCGCCAAGCAGATCTACAACGTGCTGGTCTGGCCGTTCGTCTGGATCGCCGGCGCGGAGAATTCGAAATTCATCTACACCGCGTTGCTGGAATACTTCCTCACGCAGTTGAAGCTGGCCTTGTTTGGCGCCGGCTTCATCTCGTTCCCGATCGTGGCGACGCAGATCTACAAATTCGTGGCGCCCGGCCTCTACAAGCACGAGCGCGGCGCGTTCCTGCCGTATCTGATCGCGACCCCGTTCTTCTTCATCCTTGGATCACTGCTGGTTTATTTCGTGGTGCTGCCGATGCTGGTGCGGTTCTCGCTCGGCATGCAGCAGATGGGCGGCGACGAGAGCGCGCAGATCCAGCTGCTGCCCAAGGTCGGCGAATATCTGTCGCTGATGATGTCGCTGATCTTCGCCTTCGGCATCGCGTTCCAGTTGCCGGTCATTCTGACGCTGCTGGGCCGGATCGGCATCATCACGTCGCAGCAGCTGCGCGAGAAGCGTCGCTATTTCATCGTCGTCGCCTTCATCATCGCCGCCGTCCTGACGCCCCCCGACGTCATCAGTCAGGCCTCGCTCGCGATACCCCTGATGCTGCTGTACGAGGGCGCCATCGTCGCCGTCCGCATCGTGGAAAAGAAGGCCACGCAGGCCGCGGCTGCCACGCCGCCGGCCTCGGAAGCCAACCCGGCCGAATAGGGGCTGAGGCCACCCCGCTGTCATTCCCCGCGAAGGCGGGGGAATCCAGTACGCCGCGGCTCGGCGAATTTGCCTCGTACAGCTCTGGAATACTGGATCACCCGCTTTCGCGGGTGATGACGTCTGTGGTACTCGGAGGCGCGCAATGTAAACATTCAATGCAAAACGTTGACTGCCGACTTCAGGACCGACCCAATGCACGACATCAAATCGATCCGCGATAACCCTGCAGCGTTCGACGCCGGCCTCAAGCGCCGCGGACTGCCGCCGCTGTCGGCGTCGCTGCTTGCGATCGACGAAAGGCGCCGCGCGGCGATCCTGGCGTTCGAACAGGCGCAAGCGCGCCGCAACGCGGCCTCGAAGGAAATCGGCGAAGCCAAGAAGGCCAGGGATGACGCGCGCGCGACCAGGCTGATGGCGGAGGTTGCCGAGCTCAAGACCACGATGCCGGAGCTGGAGCTCGCTGCGAAGACGGCCGACGACGAACTCGCCAGGGAATTGTCGGCGATCCCGAACCTGCCGGGCGACGATGTGCCCGAGGGCGTCGACGAGCACGGCAATGTGCAGCGTCACGTCTACGGCGAGATCCGCAACTACGCGTTTCCGACGAAGCCGCATGACGATCTCGGCGGCGCGCTCGGCACCATGGATTTCGAAGCCGCTGCCAAACTCAGCGGCGCGCGCTTCGTCGTGCTGAAGAAGGGACTCGCACGGCTGGAGCGCGCGATCGGTCAATTCATGCTCGATCTGCACACCAACGAGCACGGCTACGCCGAAATCAACCCGCCGCTGCTGGTGCGCAACGACGTGATGTTCGGTACCGGACAATTGCCGAAGTTCGAGGACGATCAGTTCTGGGCGATCAAGGGCGAACTGTTGATCGCCCCCGACGAGCGCCTGAAAACCGAACGTCTCGGTTTGATTCCGACTGCCGAAGTCTCGCTGACCAATCTCGTCCGTGAATCCATCGTCGACGAGAAAGAACTGCCGATGCGGCTGACTGCGCTGACGCCGTGCTTCCGCGCCGAAGCGGGCGCCGCCGGGCGCGATACGCGCGGTATGATCCGGCAGCATCAGTTCACCAAGGTCGAACTCGTTTCCATTGCGACGCCCGAGACCAGCCGCGACGAGCACGAGCGCATGCTGTCCTGCGCCGAGGAAGTGCTGAAGCGGCTCGATCTGCATTACCGCGTCATGACGCTGTGTTGCGGCGACATGGGGTTTTCCGCGCAGAAGACCTACGACATCGAGGTGTGGATGCCCGGGCAGGGCGAGGGCGGCGCGTATCGCGAGATCTCGAGCTGCTCGGTGTGCGGCGATTTCCAGGCGCGGCGCATGGACGCGCGGTCGCGCGGGCCGGACGGCAAGCCGCGCTTCGTGCACACGCTGAACGGCTCCGGCACCGCGGTCGGCCGCGCACTGATTGCCGTGATGGAAACCTACCAGCAGGAAAACGGCGCGGTTGCCGTGCCTGAGGTGTTGCAACCCTACATGGGCGGGCTCAAACTGATCGAACGGGATAAATAGCGCAAAGCACCGCATGGCATTGCATCGCGATATTTTCTGGATCGGGAGGCAATGGGCCGTCACAGGCCACGGCTTGCAATTGATCGACCAGAAGCTGCAGGGCTTCTTCGATATCGAAGCTGGCAAATTGTGGGACGATGTCGTCGTCGAACGCATGCGGGCCAAGGAGTGGCTCAACGCGGCGGATTTCGACAAGGCGCTCGCGGGCGCGCGGGCGCGATATCCGCAGGTTTCCGAAGCGGCGCCGCCGGCGGAGCCTGTTCCGGCTATCGCACCGATCGCGCCACCGGTTCGGCCCGGCAAGGCTGAAGCGCCAAAGCCCGAACAGCCCGCGCCACCGCCATTGCCGGCACCCGTCAGCGCACCTGAAGAATCCATCGAGCTGTCCGAGAGCGCACCCTCGCGATTTTCGTTGCGGTTCGACGGGCGCGGCAAATTCGTCCGTCCCTGGCGGGTCTGGATGAAGGGTTAGGCGGACCGGTTTGCCTCCGCGGCGATAGCCGGATAAGACGGCCCCAATGCAAGTGTAAGGCAAAAGCCGGCCTCACCCTCGAAACAGAAGGCATTTTGACGGATGCGAATTCTCTGCACCAATGACGACGGCATCCACGCACCCGGCCTGAAGATTGTCGAAGAGATCGCCCGCGCGCTGTCCGACGACGTCTGGGTCGTGGCGCCGGAGCTCGATCAGTCCGGCGTCTCGCATTCGCTTTCGCTGAACGATCCGCTGCGCCTGCGCGAAGTCGGCCCGCGTCATTTCGCGGTGCGCGGCACGCCGACCGATTGCGTGATCATGGGCTCGCGTCACATCCTCGGCGACAAGGGGCCGGACCTCGTGCTGTCTGGCGTCAACAAGGGCCGCAACGTCGCCGAAGACGTCGTCTATTCCGGCACCATCGCCGGCGCGCTCGAAGGCACGATCCTCGGCATTCCCTCGTTCGCGCTGAGCCAGGAATTTTCTATCGAGACCCGCCACGCGCCGCTGTGGGACACCGCGCTGAAGTTCGGCCCCGGCATCCTGCGCAAGGTGATCGACGCCGGAGTGCCGAAGAACACCGTCATCAACGTCAACTTTCCCGCCTGCACGCCCGACCAGGTCGAGGGCGTTCGCGTGACGCGGCAGGGCAAGCGCAATGTCGGATTCCTCAAAGTCGACAAGCGCCATGACGGCCGCGGCAATCCGTATTTCTGGCTCGGCTTCGAGCGCGCGGCAGCGATGGAAGTGCCGGCGGAAGGCACCGATCTCGCGGCGCTCCGGGCGCGCTATGTGTCGGTAACGCCGCTGCGGCTCGACCGCACCGACGAGGCGTTTTCGGAAGCGCTGACGACGACGCTGAAATAGGCGGGGCGGCTAAACCGTCGCGCCCTTCATCGTGGCCGCGATCACCTGCGCCAGCGTTTCGAGCTGGAACGGCTTCTGCAGCGCGGGGCGCTCGCGATATTCCGGTGGCAGGCCGGACGAGCCGTAGCCGGTCGCGAAAATGAACGGGCGGCCTTTCGCCTGGATCAGCTCGGCGACCGGCGTGATCACCTTGCCGTTGACGTTGACGTCGAGGATCGCAAGATCGAATTCCGTCGACGGCACCAGCTTCATCGCTTCGCCGATTTCACCGGCCTCGGCGGCGACGCGATGACCCAGCTCTTCCAGCATGTCGGCCACCATCATCCGGATCATGACCTCGTCTTCGACGAGAAACACCGAACAGCCCGTCGGCGGCTGACTAGCTACCATGATGGAATCCTTGCTCTTCCGAGCGTCAACGTTTGCAAAAAACCCCCTTTGGTGCAACGCCGGGATCGAGGCGCAAGCGGGGCTGCTTGCGATCACCAGCGAAGGATTCTCGCTCCCATAACGCGGCTTCCCGGTGTCGGTTCCCTGCGGCGGAACCGATATTTCGAGGAAATTGTTCCTTAAAGTCGCGAACGCTATTACATCTTGGCGAGGCCGCCAGCCACGAGACCGCAATGTCGTCAGAACCGCCCGAAAAGATGATGTTTCAGCTCACCCTGCGGCGGCGGGGGATCAGCGATCAGGCGGTGCTGCGCACCATGGAAGCGGTGCCGCGCGAGAATTTCGTCACTGCCGCCGACCGCCGCCATGCCTATCGCGACAGCGCGCTCGGGATCGCCTGCGGGCAGACCATCAGCCAGCCCTTCGTGGTCGCCTACATGACCGAGCAATTGCAGCTGCAGAAGGATCACAAGGTGCTCGAGATCGGCACCGGCTCCGGCTATCAGGCCGCGGTGCTGTCGCGGCTGTGCGGGCATGTCCTGACCATCGAGCGCTACCGGACACTGGCCGATGGCGCGCGCGCCCGGCTCGAGAAGCTCGGCTATCACAACATCGAGGTGATGTTCGGCGACGGCTTCGACATTCCACCGGGAGCCGGCGATTTCGACCGTATCATCGTGACCGCCGCGATGGAGCAAATCCCGGAGAAGCTGCAGCAGCGGTTGGTGACCGGGGGCATCCTGATCGCCCCGGTCGGCCCGCACCAGGGCACCCAGACGCTGGTCCGCGTGACCCGCAACGAAGGCGGTTTCGACCGCCGGGAATTGGTCGATGTCCGCTTCGTCCCGGCGCTGCCCGGCATCGCGCGCGAGCTGTAGAATTCCGGATTGGCGGTTCCGTCCAAGGCGTTATCAAGGCGTTATTCCAAGGGTTAAGCGGTTATTTACTCCGGACGTGTTTACTCAAAACAGTATTTTGTTGCGTACGAGTGAGTAACCATGTCCCTGGTAGCCGAGTTGCTTTACTCGCGTCGGGTGCCGCAGGTAGCGGCGCTGGCGCTTATTTCGGTTAGCTTTGCCGGCTGCAGCGCCGATATGCAGACGCGCTTTTCTGACAATTCGCTTTCCAATCCCTTTGCCTCGCAGCCCGAAGCGACCGGCTCCGTCCGGACGCCCGCGGTCGAGCGCCGCGAGCTGCCGCAATACGCGCGGCCGCAGACGCAGCCCCCGCAGTATCAGTCCCAGGCCCTGCCGCCGCCCCATGTAGCCGCGCCGCAGTCCTATTCGAGCTCCGGCGGCGTGTCGGGAGGAGGGCGCGGCTTGTCGTCCTACGCCCCGCCGTCGCATCCGCCCATCGAAGCTACCGGCACCGTTGCGCCGCGTTCGGTCGCGGCGGCCCGTCCGGCGGCGCCTGCTGCCGGCACCACCATCATCGTCGGCACCAGCGATACGCTCGATGTGCTGGCCAAGCGTTACAACGTGTCGTCGGCCGCGATCCTGCAGGCCAATGGCTACAAGGGGCCGCGCGCTCTGTCGCCCGGCCAGCAGCTGATCATTCCGCGCCAGACCGCGGCGGTGGCTGCGCCTGCGCCGACACTGGCGCCGCCGGTCAGCAAGCCTGTCGCCGTTGCTGCGCCTTCGAGCGTTCACGTCGTCAATCGCGGCGACACCCTGATGAACATCGCGCGGCGGAATAATATTCCGGTTGCCGATCTCGCCCGCGCCAACAATCTCGATCAATCCGCCAAGCTGTCGCTCGGCATGAAGCTCACGGTGCCCGGCGCGAAAACCGCGGCCGCTGCCCCGGTAGCGCAGCCGGTCACGACCGCGCCCGTGCAGCAGGTTGCCGCCGTTGCTGCGCCTGCGACCAGGAACCCTTCCATCGTCGGTCAGCCGCAAAGCGCGCGGCTGGCGCAGTCCGGCACCAACGTCATCGCCGAGGAAAAGCCGGCGGTGGAAGCTGCCGCTCCCGTCAAGCCGAGCGAAGCCACCGGCGCGTTGCCGACCTTCCGCTGGCCGGTGCGCGGCAAGGTGATCACCACCTACGGCGCCAAGACCAACGGCAAGGCGAACGACGGCATCAATCTGGCGGTGCCGGAAGGCACGCCGGTCAAGGCGGCAGAAGACGGCGTCGTGGCCTACTCAGGCAACGAGCTCAAGGGTTACGGCAATCTGGTTCTGGTTCGGCACTCCAACGGATACGTCACCGCATATGCCCATGCGAGTGAACTGATGGTGAAGCGCGGGGACACGATCAAGCGCGGCCAGATCATTGCCAAGTCGGGTCAATCGGGCGAGGTGGCGTCGCCGCAGCTCCACTTCGAGATCCGTAAGGGATCTTCGCCGGTTGACCCGCTTCAATTCCTGAACGGCGCGTAAGCCGCTTCATTTCAAAAAACTCAA